>NZ_JBHYJW010000082.1:0-34816 GCF_042741125.1 Amycolatopsis sp. NPDC058986
GAAATGCCGGTTAGGCCACCATACGGGCGTCTGACGCCCGTAAGGTGGCCTTAACGGCAGGTCAGGAAGCGGGGGTGACGGGCAGACGGAGGGCACCGGGGGCGTCGTGCGGGACGACGGGGTTCTTCGGGGCGATCGGGGTGAGCCGCCGGTAGGCGGAGCCGAGCGGTGGGCGTGGGTCGGGCTCGCCTTTGTTGGGCCACAAGGACATCGCGCGCTCGGCCTGCGCCGTGATCGTCAGCGACGGGTTCACGCCGAGGTTCGCCGAGATCGCCGAACCGTCCGCGATGTGCAGCCCCGGATGCCCGAACAGCCGCTGGTACGGATCGACGACACCGCTGCCGGCCGAGTCGCCGATCGCGCAGCCGCCGATGAAATGCCCGGTGACCGGGATGTTCGCCAGCTCCGTCCACGCGCCCTGCGGCAGGCCGTCGATCTTCTCCGCGACCCGTCGCGCGATCTCGTGCCCGGCCGGGATCCACTCCGGGTTCGGCTCGCCCTCGCCCTGTTTCGTGCTCATGTGGCGGCCGAACAGGCCCCGTTTCGTATACGTGGTCACGGAGTTGTTCAGCGTCTGCATCACCAGCAGCCCGACCGTCCGCTCCGACCAGTGCCGCGGGTTGTGCAGCCGGACGACGTCCCGCCATTGTTTCCGGAGCTGACGCAGGCCGAGCACCCAGCGCCGTTTGCCGGTCTCGGCGTCGACGAGCACGGTGGTCAGCAGGCTCATGAAGTTGCTGCCCTTGCCGTAGCGCACCGGCTCGACGTGGGTCACCGCGTCCGGATGGATCGACGACGTGATCGCGACGCCACGGGTGAAGTCGTTGTCCTTGCGAAGCGACTTCGCCGCCAGCACGGCCTCGGAGTTCGTGCGCGCCAGCAAACCCAAACGCTCCGACACCTTCGGCAGCACTCCGGTGTCCCGCAGTCGATGCAGAAGCCGTTGTGTACCAAGGGAAGCGGCCGCGAATACGACCTGCTCGGCGGTGAACGTCCGCTGCTGCTTGCGGACCCACCGGCCGGTGCGTTCGGTGTCGACCGCGTACCCGCCGTCGATCGGCCGCGCGGATATCGCCGTGGTCAGCGGATGCACCTTGGCCCCGGCGCGTTCGGCCAGGTAGAGGTAGTTCTTGACGGTCGTGTTCTTCGCCCCGACGCGGCAGCCGGTCATGCATTCGCCGCACAGCGTGCAGGTGTGCCGCGAGGGCCCGGCGCCGCCGAAGAACGGATCGGGCACCTCACCGGGTTTCGTGCCCGCCTCGCCGAAATACACGCCGACTGGCGTGCGATGGTAGGTGTGGCCGATGCCCATGTCGTCCGCGACCTCGCGCAGCACCCGGTCGGCCGGGGTCGTCGCGGGGTTCTCGACGACGCCGAGCATGCGCTTGGCCTGGTCGTAGTACGGCGCCAGCTCGGACTTCCAGTCGGTGATGTGCGCCCACTGCGGGTCGCGGTAGAAGGCGTCGGGCGGCTCGTAGAGCGTGTTGGCATAGACGAGCGAACCGCCGCCGACGCCGGAGCCGCTCATCACGAACGTGTTCTTGAGCAACGTCAGCCGCTGGATGCCGAAACAGCCGAATCTGGGCGCCCACAAGTACTTCCGGACCCGCCACGAGGTCTTCGCGAACTCGTGGTCGGCGAACCGGCGGCCGGTCTCCAGCACGCCGACGCGGTAGCCCTTCTCGGTCAGCCGCAACGCGGTGACGCTGCCGCCGAACCCCGAGCCGATGACCAGGACGTCGTAATCGAAGGCGTTCATCGGGAGCTCACCATCCGGTAGTCGGCCGCGTCGAAGCGGCGGGTGCGGCGGTCGTACTCGGTGACCAGGCCGGGCCAGTTCGTCGTGACCCGCCCGTCGGCCTGGCGGTACCAGCTCGTGCAGTCCGACCAGACGCTGTGCCCGAGCCGCCGCTGGACTTCCTTGTCGTACTGCTCCTCGACCTCGGGCCGGACGTCCACATAGGACATATCGGGCCGGGCGAGGTGCTCGACGGCCTGGCGGATGTACCGGGCCTGCCGCTCGATCATGTAGATGATGGAACCCGCGCCGAGGTTGGTGTTCGGTCCGTAGACGCAGAAGAGGTTCGGGAACCCGGGCACCGTCATGCCCAGATACGCGCGCGCCCCACCGGCCCACTCGTCCTGCAACGACCGGCCGCCGAGCCCGAGCACCTTGAGCCTGCCCAGGAAATCGGTCGCCGCGAACCCGGTTCCGTAGATGAGAACGTCCGCCTCGTGCTCGACGCCGTCCGCGGTCCGCACCCCGCGCGGGGTGACCTCGGCGATTTTGTCGGTGCTGACTGTTACGTTCGGCTGTGCGAGAGTCGGGAGGTAGTCGTTGGTGAAGAGAATCCGTTTGCAACCCAGGGGATAGGAAGGGGTGATCTTCTTGCGCAGCAAGGGATCCTTGATGTAGCGGCGGCGCAGCTGGGCCGTGCGCAGCTCGAAGATCTTGGCCAGCACGGGATGCCGTGTCATCCCGTAGGTCGCGTACTCGGCGAGCAGGAAGATGCGCAGCCTGCCGAACAGCTGCGTGGGTGGCACGTGCTCGAAAAGCCACTTCTGCCAGCGGCGGTAGGTCGTGTCGTGCTTGGCCATGATGTACGGCGGCGTCCGCTGGAAGATCGTGAGCCTGCCCGCCTGGCGTTGCACCGTGGGCACGAACTGGATCGCGCTCGCGCCGGTCCCGATCACGAGCACGCGCTTGCCGCGCAGATCGCAGTCGTGGTCCCACTGCGCGGAGTGGAAACTCGTGCCCTCGAACGTGTCGCGCCCCGGGATGTCCGGCCACGCGGGCCGGGAAAGCTGCCCGACGGCGGGCACGAACACGTCGGCCTCATACGTCTCGCCGCCGCTCGTTTCGACGCGCCACTTGCCCCGCGCCTCGTCGAACGCCGCGCCGGTGACCTCGGTGCCGTACCGGATATGCGGTCCGAGCCCGTACTTGGCGATGACGCGCTTGAGGTACGCGTGGATGTCGGGCTGCTGCGAGTAACGCTGTGGCCAGTGCGGGTTGGGCTCGTAGGAGAAGGAGTACAGCGGCGACGGGATGTCGCAGGCCGCGCCAGGGTAGGTGTTCTCCCGCCAGACACCGCCGGGCTCACTCGCGCTCTCGAGCACCGTGAAGTTGCCGAACCCCGCGCGCTTGAGCTCGACCGCCGTCCCGACCCCGCCGAACCCGGTGCCCACGATCACCACCGACGGTCCCGCCGCCGTCGTCCTCTTCGACTCCGCCGCACTGCTCATTCCAGGGAAGCTACCCAGCTCACGCCTGGTCCGGTAGGACACGACCGGTCACCCGATCGAGATTTCCGGCCAGCTTTGCGGTACCCCGGCGCGTCGGCCAGATGCGTGTGCGGCGAAGTGGCGCACGAGGTGCGCGAGTACTCTTGGCTTACTTTTAGTCACTTTCTGTAGTTATCGGAAATGCTAGGGTCACCTGTGGCGATGGTGGACTGGGGAACAGTGCCAGCTTGGGTATCCGCCGGATCGTTTCTGCTCGGATACATCGTGTTCGTTCGTGATCGCCGGGAACGACAGCGGCGGCAGGTCGAGAAAGTCGGCTTGTGGGCTGACGATTTCGGCCTCGATCCCCTGGGGGGTAATACCACACCGATGTTCTTGGTCAAGAACGACAGCGGACTGCCCATCCAGATCGTCGAGCTCCGGTATGTCATAGCCGCGACGGTCGAACGGTGGAACCTTGAATCGATGGTGCCGGTGGCGAGGTCATGGAACTACCGGTCCTCGATCTGGGTGTTCAAGAACGTCGGCATCATAGAACCCGGCCTTGGCGAAGCTGTGAAGCTGGCGGGAACTCCCGTCTTGCGCAACGACCTGCTTCTGGAGCTCCTCGCGATCGTGCCACGGAGTAATGACTGGGGTGGATACTCACACACGTTCGATATAAATCGGTGGCGTGTGGACGTGGTTCGTGTCGTGTTCGAAGACAATTCCGGTCGCCGCTGGTATTTCAACACCACCAGCGGCAAGGGGGTGCGGCCTTATCGTCGCCGAAACTTCTACGTGGATTTGCTGTCCGACCCGAATCGAGGAGCCGATCACTGGCACACGCCTCGGTCCCGCTTGGTCGCCCGGCTGGTCTACGCCGCCCGCCGCAAGGTGCCGAAGGATTACGGCGGTGAACTGCGCCAGATGAGACGTGTGGATGAGCAGAAGAATGATCCTGAGGAGTCCGCCTGACAACCTCCCGTCCTACTATCCATTCTCAGGACACGGGGTCGAAGCGGATCTCGTGGGATTCCGCATTCGGTTCGGCCCAGCGCAGCAGCCGGGCGGCCGCGCTCTCCAACGCAGAGGCGTCCCGCTTCGGCAGCCGTTCGAACGGCGTCACGGTCAGCGCCGCGACGCGCCGCGCGGTCTTGATCTCCCAGAAGCCGCGGACGTACCCACCGGTCAGCACGGTGCCCTTGACCAGGCCGTTCTGCGTGATGACGCGTTTCCGGTACTCGTCGCTGATCATCCGCGTCCGTGCCGCGTACGAAAGCAGGGTCTGGTCGAACGGGCCCAGGAGACGTGGCGGAGCGGGCGTGTCGTCGGGCGGCAGCGGTGCGTCGGGCAGGTCGAACAGCTCGCGGCCGTCCGGATCGCGGAACACCCGCAGCCGCGAACGCATGTCGTCGACGACCTCGCCGAGCCGGGTGACGCCCGCCCACGTCTGCGCGTCCGCGACCGTCGCCGGGCCGAACGCCGCCAGGTAGCGCTCGACCAGTCGCGCAGCGGACGGCCGCGCGTCGAGCGGCGCGCCCAGCCAGTCGTCGGCGGTCTGGTACGTCGGCTGCCCGGATTTGCCCCACAGGCCGCGCGGCGGGATCTGCACCAGCGGCAGCAGGCCGCGCGCGATGTGGGTGAGCGACGACGTCGGAACGCCGGGCCAGCGTTCTTCGAGTGCGGCACCGAGTTCGGCGCTCGAATGCGGCCGCGCGGCGAGCAGCTTCCTGGCGAAGGCCGCGACCTCGGCGTGGTCGAGCTCCGCGATACCCCTGGCGTGCTGGGTGTTCGAGAGCAGATCCCGGTCCATGATCACCTGCACCAGCGGTCGCCACGCGAGCGCGTCCGCGGCCGTGACCAGGTGCACCGTGCCGCGCATCAGCACCATCCGGACCACCTCCCGCGAGGTCAGCAGGCCGGAAAGCTCCTCCTGCCGGAAGCCGTGCAGCCGCGCCCACAGCGCGTAGTACGGCGGCGACGGTGCCTGCGCCTGCAACCCGGCGAGATGCTCGACGGCCTCCAGCGCGGACATCTTCGCCCGGCGCAGCAGCAGCTGCCGTTCCAGCGTCGCGCGGTTGAGGGCCCGGTGGCTCAGTGTCTTCCCCAGCATGAGCGCCACCCTAACCGCGATACCGGACAACTCGGGTCCTAGATCGGGATGGCGTCGTGCCGCGGTCTGATCCATAATTCCGGCCATGGCAGAGCTGGCGGCCCCGGCCGTGGCGGACTGGGACTTCCCGCGCGGCACCGCGAGCATCCTGCTGATGACCCGGTTCGCCGAGGACCACGGCGTTCCGCCCGCCCGGCTGCTGGCCGGCACGTCGCTGGACCCGGCCCAGCTGACCGACCACGGTCTCCAGATCGACGCGCGTCAGGAGCTGGCGGTCGTCCGCGCGCTGATCGGCGAACTCGGCGACGCCGACGACCTCGCGCTCGAACTCGCCCGCCGCTACCGCGTCACCACGTTCGGCATCTTCGGCTTCGCCTGTATCAGCAGTCCGACGCTGCGGGACGCGGTGTTGTTCGCCCTGCGGTTCCTCGACCTCAGCTTCACGTTCTGCATCCCGCACGTCAGCGTCGGCGCCGGCGAGATCAGCCTCACCATGGACGATTCCCGCGTCCCCGCCGACGTCGCTCGCTTCCTCGTGCTGCGCGACCACGGCGCGATCCACACGGTGATGCGGGACCTTCTGCCCGAGATCACGTTGAAAGCGCTGGAGTGCCGCCATTCCGGGTCATCCACTGTGGATTCCTATGTGGACACTTTCGGTGTCCGGCCGAGCTTCTCCCGTGAAACGCACCGAGCTGTGCTCGACGCGCGCTACCTGACGTACCCGCTACCGCAGGCCAACGAGCAGACGGTCGCGTTGTGTGCCGCGCAGTGCGAGGCGCTGGTGGCCAGGAAACGCCATCGCTCCGGGATTTCCCAGCTGGTCCGCGAACGGCTGGTGCGGCTCGGCGGTGTCGACGCGGGCATGGACGAGATCGCCCGCCAGCTCACGGTCAGTCCCCGGACGCTGCGCCGGCGGCTCGCCGAGGCGGGCACCGGCTACCGCGTGCTCGTCGACGAGGTCCGGCAGACGCTGGCCGAGGAGATGCTCGACACCGGCGCGCTGTCGGTGGAGGACGTCGCGTTGCGCCTCGGGTACGCCGAGGCGTCCAGTTTCATCTACGCGTTCAAGCGCTGGACGGGGATGACCCCGGCGGCGTACGCGCGCCGGAACGCGCCGCGAGGACCGCTGGGTAGGTCACCTTCAGCAGGCTCAGGATCGTCTCGGTGACGAACGTGCGCAGCGTCGCCCGGTCGAGCGTGCCCCGCACGAGCCATTCCCGCGAGGCCGCCCGCAGCATTTCGCCGCAGGACCGGATCATCGCGCGCAGCTGCTCGCGGCCTTCGGTGACGTCGGACATCAGCGCGGCTTCGAGCACCCGGTCGGCGGCGATCTCGTCGCCCTCCAGGATGATCTGCTCGATCTCGGCGTCGCGCCCGGCAGCGATCACGGTGAGCCAGGCGTCGCGATTGCGCTCGATCACGTCGATCCAGCGATCGACGCCGATCGCGAGCCGCTCCTCCATCGAGGCGTCCGGCAGGGCCTCGGCGACCGGCGCGGGCACGATCATCATCTGCCGCACGACTTCCAGGTACAGCTCGCGCTTGCCGCCGAAGTAGTGGTTGATCAGCGGCCTGGCCACGCCCGCCGCCTCCGCGATGTCCGAAGTGGACACCGAATCGTAGCTGCCCGCGCCGAACAGCCGCCGCGCGACGGCCAGGATCTCGGCCCGGCGTTCGGCGGGCTCCAGCCGTCGTCTCCTGGCGCCGGACGGCGCCTTCGTGCCGGTGGTCATCCTCCCAGCCTCACCCGCCGCCGGTGCCGTGTCAACAAGTTGTTGACCCGTTGTCAAGAGCCTCCGGAAACAATCGCCGCCGAGTGTTCCATAACCGGCCGTGACGTTATCCAACCGGAACAACCCGTGGGTAACTTCCTTGCCCCGCGGCGCGACGAGAAGGCGGGAAGCTGGGGGTGGTTGTCTTGGGTAGGAGCCCATGAGCAGCGCGGCAGGCGGTCCAGCCTCGTCGTCCGGACGCTGGGTGAGCGTTCGTCTGCAGCATCGGCAGGTCTGCTTCGGCGACAGTGCCGACGATGAATCGCGCGAGGACCTTTCCGTGTCCTACGCCGGAATCGTCATCACCAGTTACGAAGCGGGCAGCAAGGTGTCCGAACGCTGGATCCCGATCGGTGCCGACCCCTCCGAAGACGACGACGAGTACCTGATCGAACAGCTCCGCGAGGCGCTGCTGTGGCAGGCGGGACGTCCGCCGAAGGCTGCGGGGGAGTGAGCTCAGGTCCGCAGACCGTGGAAGGCGATCTTGCACACCGCGTCGGCCAGTTCGTCCGCGCTTCCGCCGCGGCGCGGCTTGTACCACTCGATCAGCGAGTTCACCATGCCGTACAACAGCCGCGCGGTGACCGCGGGATCGATGTCCGGCCGCACGTCGCCCTCGGCCTCGGCTTCCTTCACCAGTTCGGTCACCAGCCGGTCGAACTCGCGCCGCCGGGCGAGTGCCGCCCGCTCGGCCTTCGTGTTGCCGCGCACGCGCAGCAGGAGCGTCACGAACGGCAGTTGCTCGGCCAGCACCGCGACGCTGCCGCGCACGAGGTACTCCAGCCGGTCGATGGCCCGTCCGTCCATCGTGTCCAGCTCGGCCGCGACCGCGAACAGCCCGTTCAGCGCGCGGTCCACCGCGAGCCGCAGCAGCTCCTCCTTGCTCGAAACATGGTGGTAGATGGCGGATTTCGTGATGCCGAGCTTGCGGGAGAGGTCCTCCATGCTGGTGCCGTCGTAGCCGCGCTCGTTGAACAGCTTGACCGCCACCTGCAACAGCGATTCGAGGTCGTAGCCCGGCCTGCCGCGCCGCGCGGGCGCCGTCACGGCTTGTCCCGCTCGTCGATGACACGGCGCATCTTGCCCAGCGACCGTTCCAGCGTGTCCGGGTCCACGACGTTCACTTCGACGCTGATCCCGACGCCGTCCTTGATCCCCGCACCGAGTTCGACCGTCGCGCGTGCGCGCAGTTCCGGCGACGCGTCGTGCCGCGCCTCGACCCGCACGGTAAGGTGGTCCAGCCGGCCGCGCGTCGAACGGACCAGCTGGAAGTGCGGGCTGAGCCCGCCGGTCCGCAGCACGATCTCCTCGATCTGGGTCGGGAACACGTTGACGCCACGCAGGATGATCAGATCGTCACTGCGGCCGGTCACCTTCGCCATCCGCCGGAACGCGGGCCGCGCGGTGCCCGGCAGCAGCCGGGTCAGATCGCGCGTGCGGTAGCGGATGATCGGCATGGCCTGCTTGGTGAGCGAGGTGAACAGCAGTTCGCCCTCGGAGCCGCCGGGCAGCACCTCCTCGGTGAACGGGTCGATCACCTCGGGGTAGAAGTGGTCCTCCCAGATGTGCAGGCCGTCCTTGGTTTCCACGCACTCCTGTGCGACACCGGGGCCCATCACCTCCGACAGCCCGTAGATGTCGACGGCGTCGATCGCGAACCGTTCCTCGATTTCCGCGCGCATCTGCTCGGTCCACGGCTCGGCGCCGAAGATCCCGACGCGCAGCGAACTGCTCTTCGGGTCGACGCCCTGGCGCTCGAACTCGTCCAGCAGTGTCAGCAGGTACGACGGGGTGACCATGATGATCTCCGGCTCGAAGTCGGTGATCAGCTGGACCTGGCGCGCCGTCATCCCGCCGGACGCCGGAATCACCGTGCAGCCGAGCTTTTCGGCGCCGTAGTGCGCGCCGAGCCCGCCGGTGAACAGGCCGTATCCGTAGGCGACGTGCACCTTGTCGCCGGGACGCCCGCCGGCGGCGCGGATCGAGCGCGCCACCACGGTCGCCCAGGTGTCGAGGTCGTCCTCGGTGTAGCCGACCACGGTCGGTTTCCCGGTAGTGCCGCTGGAGGCGTGGACGCGCCGGACCTCGGACCGCGGCACGGCGAACATCCCGAACGGGTAGTTCTGCCGCAGGTCTTCCTTGGTGGTGAAGGGGAACTTCGCCAGGTCGGCCAGTTCGCGGCAGTCGTCGGGATGCACCCCGGCCTCGTCGAACTTCTTCGTGTAGCACGGCACGTTGGCGTAGGCATGCCGGAGTGTCCACTGTAGACGATCCAGCTGGAGTGCGGCCAGTTCGTCGGCGGACAGCCGCTCGGCGGCGTCGAGGTCGGTCATCACGCGTCCCGGGACTTTTCGATGGTGCGGCTGCGGCCGCGGAACTCGGCGACCGTCTCCGGCCCGCCGGGGGTCTCCCGGTGCACGGTGACGTCGTAGATACCGTTGCGGCCGTAGCGGGTGCGCTCGGTCGCGGTGGCGACGAGGTGATCGCCCAGCCGTCCGGCGGCGACGAAGGTGATGTCGGCGCCCGCCGCGACGGTGACCGGGCCGTGGCTGTTGCACGCGAGGGCGAACGTGGTGTCGGCCAGCAGGAAGACGTAGCCGCCGTGCGCGATGTCGTGCCCGTTGACCATCGACGCGGTGATCTTCATGCTCGCTACGGCGTGCCCGTCCCCGGCTTCGATCAGCTCGATGCCGAGCGCGCGGGAGGCCTCGTCGGCCTCGAACATGGCGTGTGCGGCGTTCGCTGACACCTCGGTCCCTCCGTTCGAGAATTCCCGACCGAATGGACGGTCACCCATGGTGCCGATCAGTAAAGGCAGAGCCGGGGCCCGGTGTCAAGGTCGGACGCCCCGCGTGCCGGGCCGGTCGTGTCGTCCACCCGCGTACGCGTGTCGTCCGTCCGGGTACGCGTGTCGTCCGCTCAGGTACCCACGTTCGTGGTCGGCGTCGCGCTGAGGGGCCGGGGGAACAGCCTGCTGATGTCGAGCCAGAACTCGGCCCGCGACTGGGCTTCCGCGGCGTCCCGCGCGGTGACCTCCTGCGTGATCCCGTCGCCGCCGCTGAGCAGCCACGGATACTTGCTCCGCGGTGTCGGCCGGAGGATCCAGACGGTGTCGTCAGCCGAGAGCCGGAACGAGCCGTCGGCGAACGGGCTCCACTGCTTCTTCGGCCCCCGTTGCCGAGCGCCGCACTCGCATTTCTCGCCCATGCCGATGACGGTAGGAAACGGCTGCGCGCGGCGGCGAGTTTTGGTCAGGGTCTCACATAAACCGGTTAGGGCAGCCGATATTCACTCCAGGGGACGGCCTCGGCGAGCGCAAGGTCGCGCCACCGCCGGTACCGGTCCAGATCGCGGGGATCGGCCAGTTCCCAGTCCTTGAGCGTGCTGTCCGCGTTGAAGTCGAGCAGTAGCACTGTTTCGTCGTCGAAGAGCCAGAAGTCGTGGTCCGGCAGGTCAAATGCACGGTCGGTGAGATCAAGGATGTGGTAGTCCTCGCCCGCCGCGATGTTTCCGGGAACACCCCAGGAGAGCAGGCAGCGGGTGTAGTCGGAAAGCGGTCGTCGTACCACCTTGGCCCGTTGCATGGTCTTCCCAGCGGCGACGTAGCCCCGAACCGTCTCGTGCCAGTCGGCGTTGAATCCCTCCGGCATCGGCTCGCCTGACAGGAACTGCCGTGTCGAGTCCTCGAATCCGGGAGTGCGGTAGACCTGCAACGTCTCCAGGCGGAACGCCGAGTGCTTGTAGCCGTCGAACAGGGCGTCGACCTCGTCGTCGGTTAGGGGCATCGCGAATTCCTCCGTGTACGGGCTCACAGGAACTCATCGCGCGCGGAGAGCAGAAACGCCCGCGCCCGATCGCCCGTCAGCGCATGACTGTAGAAGAGGTCGAAGTGCTCGAGGTGATACCGGACATCTCGGTAGTCACGAAGAACGACTCTGCCGGAGAAGAGTTCGACGATCACCATCCGATCATCAAGGACGAGGAAGGTGTTCATGGGTGCATCCGGTACCCGCGTGGTCAAGGGAACTACCGCGATCTCGATGTTCTGGCGTTCGGAAACTTCGGCCATGTGTGCACACTGCCGGGCCATGACGTCTCGATCTGCTCTGCGCAACCTCACCGCTTGTTCCGTCATGAGGAAGAAGAACTTGTGTGTCGGCCTGTCGAGCACGTTTTGCCAATCAAGGCGGGCGGCGACGGCCTTCTCCACATCTCGTGCTACCGAGTTCGGTATCGTTGGTGACAGTACGGCGCGTGCGTAGTCAGGGACTTGCAGCAGGCCGCTTGGCATAACTGGCAGGAACGACCGCACCACGCTGGAATTTTCGGTCAGCGCCTTGAGTTCGAGCTGATTCCGCCACAGACCTTTTTCTGCCAGTGCTCGGACGGAGACATGCTCGACATTGGCCCGCCGGGCCAACGCGATAATCTTGTCGGCAGCTTCGCGTGGTACTTCCAGCGCTGTGAGTATTCGCTCCACGTCGGTGACGCTGGGCAGGAGCTTGCCACGTTCGACTCGGCTGATCGTGGACTGCGACATGGCGCACCGAAGGGCCAGCCGCTCCCCTGAGAGGCTGGCCGCTTTACGGAGCTGCCGGAGTATTTCTCCTAGATCGCTGCCGGTGTTGGGATCATTCAGGTCGATACTCGCTCCAGGGCACAGCTTCGGACAGCGCCAGGTCGCGCCAGCGCCGATACTGGTCCAAGTCGGCAGCGTCGGCAAGCGCGCGGTCTCGCAAGGTGCCATCCGGGTTGAAGTTGAGCAGCAGTACCGTCTCGTCGTCGAACAGCCAGAAGTCCTGTTCCGGCAGGTCGACGGTGCGGTCGGTGAGGTCGAGGATCTGATAGTCCTCACCAGCGTTGATGTTGGCGGGAACGCCCCACGAGAGCAAGTAGCGACTGTAGTCGGTCAACGGCCGTCGAACTATTTTGGCGCGCTGCACGCTCCTTCCGGCTTCGACATGATTTTGAATGAGTTCATGCCACGCTTTGCCGTAACCTTCCAGTTGCGGTTTCCCGGCCAGAAATCGCTGGAAAGACGCTTGCTCGCTCGGGATGGTGTAGGTCTGCAACGTCTCCAGACGGAACGCTGATCGCTTGAACTCGCGAAAGAGCGCGGACACCTCTTCGTTCGACAGCGACATCACACCCCCTTGGGCAACTCGGGGATCGCCTGCAGTACGACGCCCAGCGGCAGTTCCACGGCTTGTTCTCCGGTGCCGAGCCGCAATCCGGAGGCGTCGGTCACGAGATCGCCCTGGAAGACGACCGTGCCACTATCGGACAGGTAGACGGCAGGACACTGATCGAGGTTGCAGCCCTCGGTGAGCTTCCGAAGTTTCATGTGCACAGCGTGGCGGAGTCGGACACCCAGAGCAAGCAGTCGTCACCCGTCAGTCACGGTCTCGCATAAATCGATCTCCGGGTGACGCTCGCCCGTTTGGGCTGGTCAACACGGCAGGGCTTGGCGGGCGCCGGAGCGCCAGCTAGGATGGCGAATTACCGAACGTACGGTAAGTAATTCGGGCGCCAGCGCACCTCGCCACCACGCAGCCGCACGACAGACTGAGAGGGTCGGACCCCATGGCATTGCTCCGCAGTTACGTTTCCGGCGAGTGGCACACCGCCACGGACGACGGCGTACCGCTGCACGACGCGGCCACCGGCGAGGAGGTCGCCCGGATCTCCTCGGCCGGCGTCGACTTCGCGGCCGCGCTGGAGTACGGCCGCCGGGTCGGCGGTCCCGCGCTGCGCGAGCTGACGTTCCACCAGCGGGCCGCGCTGCTCAAGGCGCTCGCCTCGCATCTGCGTGAGCACCGTGAGGAGCTGTACGCGCTGTCGGCCAAGACCGGCGCGACGCTCGGTGACTCGAAGTTCGACATCGACGGCGGCTTCGGCACGCTGTTCGCCTACTCCAGCAAGGGCAAGCGCGAAATGCCCAACGCCACGGTGTACGTCGACGGCAACGTCGAGCAGCTGAGCCGGGGTGGCACCTTCGTCGCGCAGCACATCTGCACGCCGCTGCGCGGGGTCGCGATCCAGATCAACGCGTTCAACTTCCCGGTGTGGGGCCCGCTGGAGAAGCTCGCGCCCGCGTTCCTCGCCGGGGTGCCGAGCCTGATCAAGCCCGCCAGCCAGACCGCGTACCTGACCGCGCGCCTGGTCGAGCTGATCATCGAGTCCGGCATCCTGCCCGAGGGGTCGGTGCAGTTCGTCGCCGGGAGCGTCGGCGACCTGCTCGACCACGTGACCGCGCAGGACCTCGTCTCGTTCACCGGGTCCGCCTCCACCGCGCGGAAGCTGCGCGCACACCCGGCGATCGTCCGCAACGCCGTCCGGTTCACCGCCGAGGCCGACTCGCTGAACTGCTCGATCCTCGGTCCGGACGCGAAGCCGGGGACCACGGAGTTCGACCTCTACGTCAAGCAGCTCGTCACCGAGATGACGGTCAAGGCGGGGCAGAAGTGCACCGCGATCCGCCGCGCGTTCGTGCCCGCCGAACTGCTGGACGACGTCGCCGCCGCGGCGAGCGCGCGGTTGGCGAAGACCACCGTCGGGAACCCCGCGTCCGAAGGCGTCCGGATGGGCGCGCTCGCCAGTCTGGAGCAGCGCGAGGAGGTCCGTCGCTCGCTCAAGGCGCTGCTCGACGCGGGCAGCGTGGTCTTCGGTGACCCCGAGACGGTGGACGTGGTGGACGCCGACGCCCAGCGTGGCGCGTTCATCTCCCCGGTGCTGCTCAAGGCCGACCCGGAACGCTCGGAGCCACACGAGGTCGAGGCCTTCGGGCCGGTGTCGACGCTGTTGCCGTACACCTCCGTCGAGCAGGTCGTCGAGCTGGCCGCACGCGGTGGCGGCAGCCTGGCCGGGTCGATCGTGAGCGCGGACAAGGAATTCGTGCGCGACGTCGTGCTCGGCACCGCGCCCTACCACGGACGTCTGCTGGTGCTCGACGCCGAAGACGCCAAGGAGTCCACCGGCCACGGTTCGCCGATGCCGCAACTCGTGCACGGCGGCCCCGGCCGCGCGGGTGGTGGCGAGGAGATGGGTGGCGTCCGCGGCGTGCTGCACCACATGCAGCGCACCGCCGTCCAGGGCTCGCCCGCCGCGCTCAGCGCCGTCACCGGTCGCTGGGTCGCGGGCGCGCCGCGTGAGGAAGGCGTCCACCCGTTCCGGAAGTCCTTGGCGGAGCTGAAGATCGGCGACTCGGTGGTCGCCGGGCCGCGTCCGGTCACCCGCGCCGACATCGACCACTTCGCCGAGTTCACCGGGGACACCTTCTACGCGCACACCGACCCCGAGGCCGCCGCCGCGAACCCGCTGTTCGGCGGCATCGTCGCGCACGGCTATCTCATCGTCTCCTTCGCGGCGGGCCTGTTCGTCTCGCCGGAGCCGGGCCCGGTGCTGGCCAACTACGGCCTGGAGAACCTGCGGTTCCTCACGCCCGTCAAGGCCGGGGACGAGCTGACCGTGACGTTGACCGCGAAGCAGATCACCCCGCGCATCGACCAGGACTACGGCGAGGTCCGTTGGGACGCCGACGTCACCAACGCCGCGGGCGAGTCGGTCGCGAAGTATGACGTGCTGACCCTGGTCTCGAAGGAGCAGCCATGACCGCGACAGTCTCCGGACAAGCACCGTCCGAAAAGGACTTGGAGCAGCTTTTCGAGCACACCATCGAGCGCGACCAGCGCGTCGAGCCGCGTGACTGGGTGCCCGAGGGCTACCGCAAGACGATGATCCGGCAGATCGCGCAGCACGCGCATTCGGAGATCATCGGCATGCAGCCGGAGGGTAACTGGATCACCCGCGCGCCTTCCTTGCGGCGCAAGGCGATCCTGCTGGCGAAGGTGCAGGACGAGGCCGGCCACGGGCTGTACCTGTACTCGGCGGCGGCGACACTGGGCGCGGATCGCGCGGACCTGACGGACAAGCTGATCACCGGGCGGCAGAAGTACTCGTCGATCTTCAACTATCCGACGCTGACCTTCGCCGACGTCGGCGTGATCGGCTGGCTCGTCGACGGCGCGGCGATCTGCAACCAGGTCCCGTTGTGCCGCAGCTCGTACGGGCCGTACGCGCGGGCGATGATCCGCATCTGCAAGGAGGAGTCGTTCCATCAGCGGCAGGGCTACGAGCTGCTGATGACGATGATGCGTGGCACCGAGCAGCAGCGGGAGATGGTGCAGGAGGCGGTGAACCGCTGGTGGTGGCCGTCGCTGATGATGTTCGGCCCGCCCGACGCGGACTCGCCGAACACCGCGCAGTCCATGGCGTGGAAGATCAAGCGGCACACCAACGACGAGCTGCGCCAGCGTTTTGTCGACATGTCGGTGCCGCAGGCGGAGGCGCTGGGTGTCACCTTCCCCGACCCGGACCTGAAGTGGAACGCCGAACGCGAACACTACGACTTCGGCGCCGTCGACTGGGGCGAGTTCAAGAACGTGTTGAAAGGCAACGGTCCCTGCAACGCGCAGCGGATCGCGCACCGGCGTCGCGCGCACGAGGACGGCGAATGGGTGCGTGCGGCGGCCGTCGCCCACGCACGGAAGCAGGAGGCTCGGCGATGAAACACGACTGGCCGCTGTACGAGGTGTTCGTCCGCGGCAAGCGCGGGCTGAACCACGTGCACGTCGGCTCGCTGCACGCGGCCGACGACGAGATGGCGCTGCACCACGCCCGTGACCTCTACACCCGGCGCAACGAGGGCGTGTCGATCTGGGTCGTGCGCGCGGAGCACATCACCGCGTCGAGCCCGGACGAGAAGGACCCGTTCTTCGCGCCCAGCGGGGACAAGGTCTACCGGCATCCGACGTTCTACGACATTCCCGAGAACGTCCCCCACATCTGAGGGATGAGTTGCTGTGTCTTTCGATAACGTCTACGAGGCGATCACCGAAGAGAACGACGCGCGGTGGGCCTTCGGTACTGGGTTCGACGATCCGCTGTCCGGAGTGGACACCACGGTTCCGTCCGGTGTGGACGGTGCGGCGCTGGCGGCGTACTGCCTGATGCTCGGCGACGACGCGCTGATCTTCTCGCACCGGCTGCAGGAGTGGTGCACGAACGCGCCCGAGCTGGAGGACGAGGTCGCGATCGCGAACATCGCGCTCGATCTGCTCGGTCAGGCGCGGCTCCTGCTCGCCCGCGCGGGCAAGGCCGACGGCTCCGGCCGCGGTGAGGACGCGCTGGCGTTTCTTCGAGCCGAGAACGAGTTCCGCAACGTTCGCCTCGCCGAACTCGGCGGCGGCCACTTCGGGCACCTGATCGCGCGGCTGTTCGTGTTCGCCACCTGGCGGCTGGCCCTGTTCCAGCGACTTGAGTCTGATGCCGCCTCCGCGGGAGGAAGTACGTCGGCGGAGTCCAGTGTGGACCCGGTGCTCGCGGCCATCGCGGCCAAGGGCGTCAAGGAACTCACCTATCACCGCGAGTACGCCGCCGGCTGGCTGGTCCGCCTCGGCGACGGCACCGAGCTGTCGCACGAGCGCATGCGGGAAGGGCTCGACGAGGTCTGGCCGTACGTCGGCGAACTGTTCGAGACACACCCCGTCGAACTGGTCGACGCCGCGACGGTGCGTCCGGAGTTCGACGCCGTTCTCGACCAAGCGCTGATCGCCGCGACGCTGTCTCGTCCCGAGGTGGGTCCGCTCGCGGGCGTGTCCGGCCGGATGGGCCGGGACGGCGTGCATACCGAGCAGCTGGGATTCCTGCTGGCCGAGTTGCAGAGCGTGGCCAGGGCGACGCCGGGTGCGACATGGTGAGCGCTCTCGCCGTGGCTTCCACGGTCACCGATCCCGAGCTGCCGATGCTGACACTCGCGGATCTCGGCGTCCTGCGCGACGTGTCCGAAGTGGACGGTCGAGTTACGGTCGCGATCACCCCGACCTACACCGGCTGCCCGGCCATGGACACCATGCGGGACGATCTGGAGCACGCGCTGCGGGACGCGGGGTACGCCGAGATCGAGATCCGGACCGTGCTGGACCCGGCGTGGTCGAGCGACTGGATCACCGAGTCCGGCAGGCGGAAGCTGGCCGACGCCGGGATCGCCCCGCCGGGCGCGGCGCCGCGGCGCCCATCCGGGCCGATCCCGCTCACCCTGGGCGCGCCGGTGTCGCGGGTCGTGTGCCCGCACTGCGGTTCGGCCGACACCGAGGAGCAGTCGCGGTTCAGCGCCACCGCGTGCAAGGCGCTGCGCCGCTGCCGGTCCTGCCTCGAACCGTTCGAACACGTCAAGGAGATCTGAGTGACTGCCACGGTTTCCCGGCGCACCGCCTTCCACACCCTGCTCGTGGCGGGTGTCGAGCGGCTGTGCGCCGACGCGGTCGCCGTCACCTTCGACGTCCCTCCGGAGCTGGCGGCGGAGTTCGACTTCCGGCCCGGTCAGTCGCTCACGCTGCGGCGGACGGTGGACGGCCGCGACGAGCGGCGCTCGTACTCGATCTGTGCCGCGGCGGGGGAGCGGCCGCGAGTGGGCGTGCGCGAGGTGCCGGGCGGGCTCTTCTCGAGCTGGCTGGTGCACGACGTCCGGCCGGGCGACGAGATCGAGGTCGCCGCGCCGGCCGGATCGTTCACGCCCGACCTCGCGGCCGGGGGACACCACGTGCTGATCGCCGCCGGCTCCGGGATCACCCCGGTACTCTCGATCGTGGCTTCGCTGCTGGGCGGCTCGCCGGACGCGACGGTGACGGTGCTGTACGGCAACCGCCGCACCGACACCGTCATGTTCGCCGACGAACTCGCCGATCTGAAGGACCGCTGGCCGTCCCGGCTGGAACTCGTGCACGTCCTGTCCCGGGAACCGCGCGAGGCCGAGTTGTTCACCGGACGGCTGGACGCGGAGAAGCTGTCGGCCCTGTTCTCCGCGCTGCTGCCGGTTTCCGACGTCGCACACTGGTGGCTGTGCGGCCCGTTCGGCATGGTGACCGGTGCCCAGGAACTCCTGGCGTCACTGGGCGTCCCCGGCGACCGCGTACACCAGGAACTGTTCTATGTGGACGATCTTCCGCCGGAGCCGGTGCGGCACCCGGAGCCAGGCGTCGAAGGTGCCGCCAGTGACGTCACCCTGATCCTGGACGGCCGCTCCACCTCCATGAGCCTCTCGCGCGAGACCTCGGTGCTGGACGGCGCGCAACGCTTCCGGCCGGATCTGCCCTTCGCCTGCAAGGGCGGCGTGTGCGGCACCTGCCGCGCCAAGGTGACTTCGGGAAAGGTGGACATGCGGCGAAACTTCGCCCTCGAAAAGTCCGAAGTGGACGCCGGGTTCGTGCTCACCTGCCAGTCGCTCCCGGTCTCGGAGACCGTCACTGTCGATTTCGACGCCTGAGTTCCGAGCCCAGCTCGGCGGCTGCGGGGTGGCCGCTCAGCAAGCGATCCTGACGTCGGTGCCGTCCGCGGAGACTCCATGACCAGTGCTCGGCGGTCGCTCAGCCGACAATCCGGCGGGAGGAGAGGTCGATGACCGTGGCTGGGTAAAGCCATCCTTCCCAGGCAGATCGAGCTGATGTCGCCGCACCAGCCTTGGTTGATGGTTGTGGTGGCACACGCGAAGTCGCGTCCGAAGAGGCCACGGATGGGAGCGGCTGCGGGGACGGTGGTGGTGCGCCATCGTCTGGGCGTGCGGCCGTGCAGGCCCTGGGGTGCACGAGCCGGGCGATCCGATGTGTCCGTGGGGTGACCGGTTGCGGCCAGTTCCGCGTGGGTTCCACCGTCGATCTGGGTCCGCTTGCTCCAGTTGTGCACCGCCGAGTCGGTGAACTCGAACCAACTACGGCCTGCGGTCTCGATCGCTCGCTACGCAGGCACATACCGGCGATCTCAGCCTTGAACTCGGCGCATTCTGGTCAGAGACGTCCGTCAAAGACGGGCCAAGCCCACGGTCATTCGGTTACCCATGCAGGACTCACCGATGCTCCGAGACTCAAGTGGTCGATGTCGGCGCAAGCCGGAGAAAACTTAGAAGTGGCCTAGGTTCGTAGGTGGATGGTGTTGCGTCGGGGTGTGCGGGTGGCGTCAAGCCAGGCGGGCGGTATGAATTCCGGGAGTCCGTCGGTGGTGATGCGGACTTCCCATTCGGAATGGTGGATGAGCTTGTGGTGGACGGAACATACGAGCACGAGATTGTCCACTTTGGTCTCACCATGGTGTGCCCAATACACCACATGATGCGCCGTACAACGGTAAGCGGGCGCATCGCAGCCCGGGAAGGCGCAGCCTCCGTCGCGTCGGATGAGTGCGCGTCGGATGGCGGGGGTGGCCAGCCGTTGCGCCCGGCCCACGTCGAGGGGTTCGCTGTGCGAGCCCAGCACCATCGGAATGATCTTGGCGTCACAGGCCAGCCGCCGCGCCTCGGCAGCGGTGATCTCCCCGAGCAGATCGAGAGTGGCCTGACCGATCCCGGACCGCAGCTCTTCCAAGCTGACTGTCACGACAATGTGCGTGGCTTCCCCGGCCTGCGTCGGCAGATCGGGATGTTCGGCCCACATCCGCACCAGTTCCGAGAACGCGCACCCGCGCCGCTCCCACTGGGTTCGGGTGTCGCGGCCCTCTTCCTCATTGGCCGGGCGAGGCTTCGCGAGCGGATCCAGCATCGCTTGTAAGCGCGCGGAAGTCTCATCGTCGACGCGTGCCTTGATCTGGTGCCCGCCATCACGGTGCGGGGCGATGGAGAACTCGGGCTGGAAGGGTTTCGGTTCCCGGGTTTTGGGCTCTTTCCCGTCGGGGTCGAGCTGGGCGAGCAGTCGTCGTCCGGCGGCGCGGATTTCTCGGGGTCCGGCGGCGCGGGCCAGCTCGGCGAGAATTTTCTCCGCTTGCTCCCGATCCTCCAACGACACGGTCTGGGGAAGCTTGTCCAGCACCCGCAGGATCTCGTCGATCTGCGCGGCCCCGACCGCGCCCTCGGCAGCGGCCTGCGCGGTCGCGGGCGCAGTAGGCGGCTGCTCGCCGGAAGTCAGGTCGCGGGTGCCGTTGAGCGCCAGTGCCCGCGCCGCCCGTGCTTTCGCCTCGGCGTAGGGAATGTTCAACGTCTCCTGCAACAACCGCACGAGACTCCCGTATCCGGTGGTGTCGCGTATGCCGCGGCGTTCGAGTTCGGCCATGACCTCGCCCTGGACAGCGGCTTCGCGGCGCTGCACACACTCGGACTCCAGGAGCCTGTCCAGCAGGCAGCCGACATCCTCGCGCCACCACTCGGTGCGCGTCGCGGAGGTGTTGCTGTCGACTGACATACCTCCACGATACGTTGCCCGATCGAACATGCGTGCTATCGATCGGGTGAACCTGAAGCACGCACTTTTCCTTGCTGTACAAGGAATGTGGTGAAAATTCGATGCGGGACTCCTCATTGGGAGGAGTTTGGGGGCAGGCGATATGAGGTTGCCTTACCGCCTGACGTATCGAATCCGATGCTGCGCAAGGCAGGACTTCTCGGAGCCCATGCGGCGGTGGCAAGGGAGGTTCAGCCCAGGGCGGAATCGGTGGCGGTACAGGTCGAAACCGTGCTCCGCTGGAATGATGCGAGCGGCCTACGACGAGATCGCGGACTGGTACGAAGAGGAATTCCTGAGGGCCGGGCGAGGAAAGGGAGACGATCCGCTCGGCATCGACGCCGCGCTGCGTGACCTCCTCGGGCGGGGCGGCGGACTTTGCCTGGAGATCGGCTGCGGTACCGGCGTCCACGCGGCCAGCGTGCGTGACCTCGGGAGGACTCCCGTGGGGATCGACCTTTCCGGCAGGATGCTGCGTCATGCGCGAAACAGGCTGCCCGTCGCCAAGGCCGACGCCGAACGGCTACCCCTGAAGGACAACAGCGTGCCCGCGGTCATCGCGATGATGGTCCACACCGACATGCCCGGCTATCCCGCGGTGCTGCGCGAGGTGGCCAGGGTGCTGCGGCCGGGCGGGGTGTTCGTGCACGTGGGTGTCCATCCCTGTTTCTGTGGTGGGTTCGCCGATCGCGGCGACCTGGACGCCGTGGTCCTTCGTCCCGGATACCTTGACGGCCATTGGACCAAGGAGTCGTGGACGGATCGGGGAATCCGGGACAAGGTCGGCGCCACGCATCGTCCGCTGCCCGAGCTGCTGCACGCGTTCCTCGCCGCCGGGCTGACGCTCGAACGGTTCGCCGAGGGCGGTACTCCGACCCCGGCGGTGCTGGCGATGAAGGCGTGCAAGGGACGTTAGCGCGGACTGGACGTGGCCTCCCATCTACTCCTTTGTGGACAGACGGGACGTCACTGAGCCGGGCGGATGTTCGCGTTGCGGTGGAACACGTTCTCAGGGTCGTACTCGGCCTTGATCCGGGACAACCGCTCGTACTTCTCCGCACCGTAGGACGCCCGCACCCGGTCGTGGTCCTGTTCGTTCATGAAGTTCACATAGCCCGCGGAGTTGCTCGCGTGTGGCGCCAGCGCCGCCCAGAACGTCCGGGCCCACTCCCGTTCGGCGGCGTGCACGGCGGGATCGGTCGCGAGACCGGCCATGTTGACCACGTAGCCTCCGCGCCTGCTGCCGCCGAACGCGGTCGCCTCCTCCGGAACCGTGGTGTAGGCGCCCTGCATCGGGAGGATCGGCATGATCGACATCGGCGAGGTCCGGCGCGGCAGGTGTTCGGTGATCACGGCGATGACGTCCTCGGAGAGATCGTCCACATAGGCGCCCTTTTCGTAGGCCAGGATCCCCCACGGCGCGGCGCCGTCGATGAGCTTCTGGAGTTCGACGTACGGCATCTCCGTGACCATCTCGAACAACGGCGTCAGGCCTTCCCGGACGTTGTCGGCGATCGACGCGTGCGCGTCCTCGCCGCCGAAGCCGGCGACGATCAGCGCGTAACCCGGCGCGAAGTGGTACTCGTCCGGGACGAACGGCGCCGGGGGCGCGTTGAGACCGGCGATCAGCGCGCCCGAGTCCTCGCCGAGGCCGGAGACGATCCGCCGCGCGAGGCGGAGCGCGGGGACGCCGTCGGCGGCGCCCCAGAAGAACAGCCCGACCCGCACCAGCGGGCCGACCGGATGCGCGCGGAACTCGAATTCGGTCACCACGCCGAAGTTCCCGCCGCCGCCCCGCAGCGCCCAGAACAGATCCGGATGCTCGTCGGCGGCGGCCCGCAGGATCCGGCCGTCCGCGGTCACCACCTGTGCCGAGCTCAGGTTGTCGCAGGACAGTCCGAACGCCCCGGTGAGCCAGCCCATGCCGCCGCCGAGGGTGAGGCCGCTGATGCCGGTGTGGCTCACCGTGCCGCCGGGGACGGCGAGGCCGTGCTGCTGGGTGGCCGCGTCCAGATCGGCCCAGGTGAGCCCGGCGCCACAGCGCACGACCCGGGTGTCCGGATCGACCGTGACCGATTTCAGCGGCGTCAGGTCGACCACGAGTCCGCGGTCGCACACCGCCATGCCGCCGAAGTTGTGCCCGCCGCCGCGCACCGCGACCTCGAGTCCCTGTTCGCGGGCGTACGCGAGCGCGGCGACGACGTCCTCCGGCCCCGCGCAGCGGGCGATCACCGCGGGGCGCCGGTCGATCTCCCCGTTCCAGACCGAGCGGGCCTGGTCGTAGTCCGGATCCCCCTCGGTGAGCACCGTTCCTCGCAGGGCACCGCGCAGGGCGTCCAGGTTTCGCTCGGCGATCGAAGTCATGACGGGTACTCCGCTCTCTCGGCGATCACCCGGCGACCGGCTGTCACCGAACTCCGGTGGCGGGCGTAGTCACCTACGTCGTCTGTCACCGGTGGGCGTTACGTTTCGCGGGCCCGGAGTTTTTCACGCCGCGGAGGGCGATTTTCAGCCTGGATAACGGAGAATCACGGGAGTCTCGGCAGCCGCCGTCGCCTGCCGCGTTTTCGTTGCTCCGCCGGGACTTCCGCGTCCTCCGAAGGCACGTCGTCCTGGGGTTCCTCCGCCGCCTCGTTCGGATCGGTGAGGCCGAGCATTTCGGCCGCGAGTTCCTGCGAGCTCGCGAACATCCCGGTGGGTTCCGTCTTCGCCCGCCGCAACGCCGAGGGGCGCAGCCGGTTGTAGCCCCGGACCGAGACCGGGCGCCGGGTGCGCACGTCGTACGCGGGCTCGTCCTCCAGTTCCGAGGCGAGCTGCTTGTCGATGAGGATCGTTCCCGGCCGGGCCACCGAGGTCAGCCGGGCCGCGAGGTTGACGACCGAGCCGTACACGTCGCCGTAGCGGCTCAGGATCCGGCCCGACGCCATGCCCGCGCGGACCCCGGGCAGATCGTCCGACTGCTCGGCCCGTTCGGTCAGCGCCAGCGCGATCTCGGCGGCGTCGGCCGCGGAGTCGGCGACGAAGAGCACCTCGTCGCCGATCATCTTCACGACGCGCCCGTGCTGTTCCGCGATGACCTCCGTGGTCAGCGACTCGAACGCGTCGAGCACGCGGCCCAGCTCGTCCTCGTCGATCTGCCGGGTCAGCCGCGTGTAGCCCACCATGTCGACGAACCCGACGACCTCGGTGCGTTCCTCCAGGTCCTCGTCCGTGGCCATCGCACGGCCCGCGTAGGCCGCGAGATGGCGGCGCCAGACGTAGTTCTGCACCTGTTCCAGCTCGGGCAGCAGCCGGTCGACCAGCCGCGCGATCTGCCGCTCGCTCCCGGCCATCTCCGGCTGTTCGGTGATCAGCGTCCACAGCATGTGCACCTGCCACTCGGCCAGCCGCGACAGATGCTGGCCGAGCGCGCGGGTCACCGCCACCTCGACGCTCTGGTCGATCAGCCCGGACTGGACGAGCTGGTCCGCCGTGCGGACGGCGTCGATGTCGGCGTCGGTGAAGACGACCTCGTCGTCGCCGACCGAGGCGAAGCCCAGCGCACGCCACAGCCGCAGTGAACGTTCCGGTGGCACACCGGCCTTCTCGGCGACCTCGGCCCGGGCGTACTTGCGTTTCCCGCCGAGGAGGATCCGCTCGAGCCGTTGCTGGAGCTCGGCCCCCGCGACGGGATCGCCGGATTCGGTCACGTGGTGTGGACGATCAGGACGTCCACCCCGGACTTGCGGGCCACCTCCGAGGGCACCGAGCCGAGGATGCGCCCGGCGAGGGTGTTGAGCCCGCGGTTCCCGACGACCAGCAGGTCGGCCGAGCGCTCCGACACGATCTTGCGCAGCGCCTCGACCGGCTCGCCCTTGACCGCGACGGTGTCGATGTCCTTCGCGCCCGCCTTCGCCGCGCGGTCCCTGGCCGACTGCAGCGTGTCCTCGGCCGGGGCCGAGCCGACGACCTGGTACGCCTCGTCGCCGAGGACGTCCTGCGCCTTCTCGACGTCCTGCTTGCTGGCCGGGAAGTAGGCGCACGTGATGACCAGCTTCGCGCCCGAGTCGCCGGCGACCGAAGCCGCCCTGTCGACCGCCGCGAACGACGAGTCCGAGCCGTCCGTCCCTACCACCACGGTCCGATATGCAGCCATGCGCCAACCTCCACCGAAGCTCGCCTCTTCCCGCGTGAGCAGCGACGACGCCCGGTCCAGTGGACCCGCGCGGGCCGTCGGCCGCTCTTGTCGGGAGGTAGGTTACTCGCCAGTCGGTTTCTGCGCTCCGGATGGCCGGGGTGAAGGCTGCGGCTTGGGCACGTTCGCGGTGCTGAGCTGGACCGTCTTCTCCGAATCGCCGCTCTGCGACGCCTTCACGGTCGGCTTGGCGGCCTTCGGCTGCGCCTTGACGGACGTGCCGGCGGCGGGCGCCATGAGCTCGGCGGGGATCTCCGGTTCGTCGCCGAGGACCGTGCTCGCCTCGGCCAGCACGGTGCGGGCCGCGCGAACCTGCTCGGCCAGCCCGGCGCGGACCGTCCGCAGCGATTCGACGCGCTCGTTGGCCTGGGAGATCCGCCGGTTCGACTCCTCGGTGGCGACGCGGACGCGTCGGCGTGCCTCGTCGGCTGCCTCGGCGAGCCGGGCGTTGGCCTCGGTGATCGAGTCCTGCTTGCGCTTGTTGGCGTCGGCCACCGACTCGCGCTGGCGGCGTTCGATGTCCGCCTTCGCGGCGGTCTCCTCTTCGAGCACCTTCGCGCGGATCGCGGCCGCGTCCTCGGTCGCCTCGCGGACGCGGCGTGCGGCCTCGGCCTTGCTCGCCGCCTCCTGCTCGGCCAGCGCGCGCATGGCCTCGGTGCGGCGCGTGGCCATCGCGATCTCGAAGTCCTCTTCGACCTGCGTGCGCCGCGCCTCGGACTCGGCGTCGAGCCGGTCGCGCTCGGCCTTGGCCTTGTCGGTGATGTCCTTCGCCTCGGCCCGCGCGTCCTCGAGGACCTTGCGGTGCTCGGCTTCCATCTCCTTGCGCCGCAGGTCGAGCTCGGTGAGCAGCTGTTCGTAGCGGGCACGCATGGCGCTCGCGTCGGTCTCGGCCTTGGCGCGGATGTGCCCGGCCTCGGCCTCGGCCCGCGCCTTGGTGTCGGCGGACTCGTCCTGCGCCAGCCGCAGCATCCGCTGCAGGCGCTCGGAAAGGCCCTCCACGCTCGTCGGCGGCTGTGCCAGCCGGTCGACCTGGCCGCGGAGGTCCGCGATCTCGCCGCGGGCGATCTCCAGCTGCCTGGCCAGATCGCCCGCCTGTGCGATGGCGGCGTCCCGATCCGCGGTGAGCATCTTCAGGTCGCCGTCCAGCCGCTCCAGGTGCTCGTCGACCTGTGCCCGGCTGTACCCGCGCTTCGCCACGTCGAAGCCGGCTCCCAGCGGCACCAGCTCCCGTTCCTCGCCAAGGCTCATCCTTCTACCGTAGTCGCAAGTGAGTCACGGACGGGTGAGCACCCGGTCCGCGCCGGGTGTCCTGCGGTGAGCGCACGCCCTGGTGCGACGCGTGGCGGCGTTCGAGGCGTGACAAAGCTCATCACGATGTCACGGCATGGCCCGGTGGGCGGCACGCCGGCGGCGGACGGCTACGCGCCGCGGAAGGCGTTGATGCCGTCCAGGTGCTTGGCGCGGAGTTCGGGATCCCGGACGCCGAGGCCCTCTTCGGGCGCCAGTGCGAGGACGCCGACCTTGCCCTGGTGCGCGTTGCGGTGCACGTCCAGCGCGGCCTGCCCGGTCTCTTCGAGCCGGTAGGTCTTGGACAGCGTCGGGTGGATGAGTCCCTTCGAGATCAGCCGGTTCGCCTCCCACGACTCGCGGTAGTTCGCGAAGTGGGAGCCGATGATCCGCTTGAGGTTCATCCACAGGTACCGGTTGTCGTACTGGTGCAGGTACCCCGACGTCGAGGCGCAGGTGACGATGGTGCCGCCCTTGCGCGCGGCGTAGACCGAGGCGCCGAAGGTCTCGCGGCCCGGGTGCTCGAACACGATGTCCGGGTCCTCGCCACCGGTCAGCTCGCGGATCTTCGCGCCGAAGCGCTGCCATTCCTTCGGGTCCTGCTCGTGCTCGTTCTTCCAGAACCGGTAGCCCTCGGCGCTGCGGTCGATGATCAGCTCGGCACCGAGCTTGCGGCAGATCGCGGCCTTCTCCGGGCTGGAGACCACGCACACCGGGATCGCGCCGCCGTTGAGCGCGTACTGCGTCGCGTACGAGCCGAGCCCGCCCGAGGCGCCCCAGATCAGCACGACGTCGCCCTGCTTCATGTCCGCGCCGTTGCGCGAGACGAGCTGCCGGTACGCGGTCGAGTTCACCAGCCCGGGGGAGGCGGCTTCCTCCCACGTCAGGTGCGCGGGCTTCGGCATCAGCTGGTTGGCCTTGACGAGCGCGATCTCGGCGAGACCGCCGAAGTTGGTCTCGAAGCCCCAGATCCGCTGCTCGGTGTCGAGCATCGTGTCGTTGTGCCCGTCCGGGCCTTCCAGTTCGACGTTGAGGCAGTGCGCGACGACCTCGTCGCCCGGCTTCCAGTTGTGCACGCCGGCGCCGGTGCGCAGCACGACGCCGGACAGGTCGGAGCCGACGACGTGGTACGGCAGGTCGTGGCGCTTGGCCAGCGGCGAGAGCTTGCCGTAGCGCTGCAGGAACTTGAACGTCGGGATCGGCTCGAAGATCGAGGTCCAGACGGTGTTGTAGTTGATCGCGCTGGCGAACACCGCGACCAGCGCCTCGCCGGGGCCGAGTTCGGGGACCGGGACCTCGTCGACGTGCAGCGACTTGCGCGGGTCCTTCTCCTTGCTGGGCAGTCCCTCGAACATGCCGACCTCGTCCGCGTGGACGGTCACCCCCCGATAGCTCTCGGGCATCGGCAGCGAACCCACCGCGGTGGTGTCGCCGGTGAGGATGGCCTGCTGGATTTCGCCGAGCTCAGTCATCGAACCTCCACGGGGCGGCGTTGGGCGCATCAAATTACTCGTCAGTAACTCGTGGGGGCAACTGTACGAGAGTAAGCGCACAGGCGCCCGGCGACCTCCGGCACAGCCTGCTCAGACGTCTTGACCGGCTGGCCAACCAAGAGGAATATCGGAGGTGCGGAACCACCGGAAAAACAGGAGTTCTCCACTGGAGGTGAGCACGATGAACGAAGTGTCGACGCGCCCTTGGACCCGCCCTCATGACTGGGCGGAGGTGGTCATCGGGGTCGTCGCCGCGCTTTCACCCCTTTGGCTGAGCACGAGCACCGGCGCGATGTGGACGATGATCGTTCTCGGTGCCCTGATCGCTCTCGACGGCCTCGCGTCGCTTGCCATGCCTGGCATGGTTTACGGCGAAGGCATCCAGATCGTGCTGGGCGTGTTGATGTTCCTCGCGCCCTGGGTGATCGGGTACACCGAGTTCAACGGGGCGTCCTGGACCTCGTGGGTCGCCGGTGTGCTGGTCGTGATCGCGGGCGCGGTCGCGATGCCGGTCGCACAGGCGGCGCACCGGATGGCCGGGTCACACTGAGCACTACGAAGGAGTAGTCATGAAGGACGACTCGGCGAAGGAGCGCATCCTGCGCGCGGCGGAAGCCCTCTTCGCCGAGTCGGGCTTCGACGCCACCCCGACCTCCCGCATCGCGGAGCGTGCCGGGGTGCCGAAGGGGCTCGTGCACTACTACTTCAAGCGCAAGGCCGACCTGCTCACCGCACTGGTCGCACGGCTGCCCGAGGAACGCATCGAGCCCGCCAACGTCGTCATCCCCGGGGACGTGGCGGGCAGCCTCGGCAGGCTGGTGCGGGAGCTGGACCGCCGGTTCACCGGCTCACGCGTGCTCTCGCACCTGTTGTGGCGCGAGGCCGACACCCACCACGCCGTGCGCGACGCGCTGCTGGAGCGGTTCCAGATTTTGGTGCGCCAGGTGCGCGCGGTGATCGTCACCGCCACCGGGGGCAGCCTGCCGATCGCCGACGTCGACAGCGCGTCCGGCCTGCTCGCCAGGGCCGTCACCCACCGCCACGCCACCGCGCGGCACGCCGACGTGCTGCCGTCCGATATGGACGCCGAGCTGAAGTTCATCGCGAACGCGCTGACTTCGCGCAACGGCGGCGCCCCGGCCTAGTGCGCGGAATCGGCGGCGGGCTCGACGAGTTCGACGAGCACGCCACCGGCGTCCTTCGGGTGCACGAAGTTGACGCGGCTGTTCGACGTCCCGCGCTTCGCCTCGGGGTAGAGCAGCCGTAGTCCCTGTGCCCGTAGCGCTTCGGCGGCAGCGTCCACATCGGACACCCGGTAGGCGAGCTGCTGCAGCCCCGGCCCGCTCTTGGCGAGGAACTTCCCGATCGCCGAGTCCTCCCGCAGCGGCGCCAGCAACTGGATCTGCGTTTCGGTGCCCGCGGTGCCGGGCGCGCGCAGCATCGCCTCGCGGACACCCTGCTCCTCGTTCACCTCCTCGTGCGCGACCTCCAGGCCGAAGTGCTCGGCGTGGAAGGCGATCGCGGCGTCGAGATCCGGCACCGCGATCCCCACGTGGTCGATGGCGGTGACAAAAGGCTTCAGGGCGTCAGTCATGCACAAGAGGATAGGGCTGGTAGGAGGGTGACAACGTTCGCGAACAGGCGTGCCCCGGCTCACACTGGCTGCATCAAGAAGCCGAACCCACGGGTATGGTCTTTTCGACCGCCCTCGCGCCGAAGCTTGGAGGACTGCCGTGTCCGGTTCCGTGATCCTGGGCGCCGCCCGTACGCCCATCGGGCGATTGCTCGGTTCCTTGAAGGACTTCTCGGGCGCGCAGCTGGGCGGGGTCGCGATCAAGGCCGCGCTGGAGCGCGCCGGTGTCGCCCCCGAAGCCGTGCAGTACACGATCATGGGCCAGGTGCTCACCGCGGGCGCGGGCCAGATCCCCGCGCGGCAGGCCGCCGTGGCCGCGGGCATCCCGATGGACGTGCCCGCGCTGACCGTCAACAAGGTGTGCCTGTCCGGCCTCGACGCGATCGCGCTGGCCGACCAGCTCATCCGGGCCGGGGAGTTCGACATCGTGGTCGCGGGTGGCCAGGAGTCGATGACCCAGGCGCCGCACCTGCTGGCGAAGTCCCGCTCCGGCTTCAAGTACGGCGACACCACGCTCGTCGACCACATGGCCCACGACGGCCTGTTCTGCGCCTTCGACCAGGTCGCCATGGGCGCCTCGACGGAGAAGTACAACAGCCGTTACGGCATCACCCGCGAGGCGCAGGACGCGTTCTCCGCGCGTTCGCACCAGCGCGCCGCCGCAGCGGCCGAGGCGGGCTACTTCGCCGACGAGATCGCGCCGGTGTCGATCCCGCAGCGTAAGGGCGACCCGATCCTGTTCTCCACCGACGAGGGTGTCCGAGCCGACACCACCGCCGAGGGCCTCGCCAAGCTGCGCCCGGCGTTCGCCTCCGACGGCACCATCACCGCGGGTTCGGCTTCGCAGATCTCCGACGGTGCCGCCGCCGTGGTCGTGGCGAGCAAGGCCAAGGCCGAGGAGCTGGGCCTGACTCCGCTGGCCGAGATCGGCGCGCACGGCGTCGTCGCCGGTCCGGACGCGAGCCTGCACGAGCAGCCGTCGAACGCGATCCTCGCCGCGCTGGCCAAGGAAAAACTGGCCGCCGACGCGCTCGACCTGATCGAGATCAACGAGGCCTTCGCCGCGGTCGGCCTGGTCTCCACCGAGAAGCTGGGTGTCGACGCGGACAAGGTCAACGTCAACGGCGGCGCGATCGCACTCGGGCACCCGATCGGTGCCTCGGGCGCGCGGCTGGCCGTGCACCTGATCCACGAGCTGGCACGCCGCGGCGGCGGGCTCGGCGCGGCCGCGCTGTGCGGTGGCGGCGGTCAGGGTGACGCGTTGCTGCTGCGGGTGCCGAAGGCCTAGTGGCTCTCGCTTTCGATCTCGACGAGCTGGTCGGCCGGGCCCGTGACGGGCAGCATCGCGCCGTCGCCCGGCTGATCTCGCTCGTCGCAGACACTGACACTGCCGCTAACCCGCGGGTCGCGGACGTCGCGCGGGCTTTGACGCCGTTCACCGGGAACGCGCGGATCGTCGGGCTCACCGGCCCGCCCGGTGTCGGCAAGTCGACATCGACGTCCGCGCTGCTCACGGCGTTGCGGGCGGCGGGAAAGCGCGTCGGCGTACTGGCGATCGACCCGTCATCGCCGTTCTCCGGCGGCGCTTTGCTCGGCGACCGGATCCGGATGACCGAGCACGCCACCGACCCCGGGGTGTTCATCCGCTCGATGGCCACCCGCGGGCATCTCGGCGGGCTGTCCTGGGCGACGCCGCAGGCGGTCCGGGTACTGGACGCGGCGGGGTTCGACGTCGTGCTGATCGAGACCGTCGGGGTTGGACAGTCCGAAGTGGACGTCGTGAAGCTCGCCGACACGACGGTGGTGCTGCTGGCGCCCGGGATGGGCGACGGGATCCAGGCGGCCAAGGCGGGCGTGCTGGAGATCGCGGACGTGTTCGTGGTCAACAAGGCCGACCGCGAGGGCGCCGACGCGACCGTGCACGATCTGAAGCAGATGATTTCCTTGGCACGCCGGGAAGTCCGCGGCCCGAGCTGGCGGCAGCCGATCGTGCCGACGGTGGCCTCGACCGGTCAGGGCGTCGACGACGTCGTCCACGCGCTGGACGCGCACCACGAATGGCTGGTGACGCACGGGGAGTTGCCGAGGCGCCGGGCGGCGCGGGCCAGGGAGGAGGTCGAGGCCATCGCGGTGCGGCGGCTGCGTGCCGAACTCGCCGATCTGCGCCACGGAGACCGGCTGGCCGGTCTCGCCGATCGCGTGGTCGCCCGCGAGCTGGACCCCTTCGCGGCGGCGGACGAGTTGGTCGAGGAGTTGCGGCGCTGACCCGACTTCCGGCGCTGTCCGTCGTGTTGTGACCCGCCCTATACTGCGTCCCTTCTTCTGTGACTGGGAGGCAGAGCGTGCAGAGGCTCACCAAGATCGTCGTGACAGTGCTGGGTTCCGGGCTGATGCTCGCGCTGGGCGCCCCGGTGGCGTCCGCGGCGGCGCCCCCGAAGGTCACGCATGGCCCGTGCCAGTACACCGAGACGCCGGACGATCCGGCCGTGCGCCCGGTCCCGCTGCCACCCGACCCCCGGCACACGCCGACCTGGGGGAAGCCTCGCGTCCGGCTCTCGACCAATCAGGGCACGATCGGGCTGACGCTGGACCGTGCGAAGGCACCGTGCACCGTGCAGAGCTTCCTGCACCTGACCACGCACCGGTTCTACGACCAGACGACGTGCCACCGGCTCACCGCGTACCCGACGTTGAAGGTGCTGCAGTGCGGTGACCCGAGCGGCACCGGCGAGGGCGGGCCGGGCTACAAGTACAAGGACGAACTGCCGACCGATCTGCCGCCCGCGCCCAGCGATCCGACCGGCGCGCGCAAGGTCTACGCGCGAGGCGTCCTCGCGATGGCCAACGCCGGACCGGCCACCAACGGCAGCCAGTTCTTCGTCGTCTACGGCGATTCCGCGCTGCGGCCGAACTACACGATCTTCGGCACGGTCGACGCTTCGGGGTTGGCCACGCTGGACAAGGTGGCCGCGGGCGGCATACAGCCGGACCCGAAGGCGCCTCCTGGCGGCCCGGCGCCCGTCGACGGGAAACCCGTGCTCACCACCGACATCCACCGCGCCCGCGTCACCTGCTGGTTCTGAGCCTCACCTTCAAGCTCAGGGCGTAACTTCCCACAGCGCTTCGACGAGCGCCTGCGTCGCGCCGCTGAACGCGTGCTTCGCCGCTGCGCCGTACCCGACGATCAACCCGCCAGGACGTCCGGGATCCATCCAGTAGCTCCCCAGCCCTTCGACGCCGATGGCGCGACGGCGGCAGGAGGCGAGGACCTCCATCTCGGTCGGGCCGTCCTCGGGCAGCATCAGCACCAGATGCAGCCCGGCCGAAATCCCGCGCGGGGTAACGGTTTCCGGCAGCGCGGCGAGCAGTTTGTCGCGCCGGGTCCGGTATTCGGTGCGGCGACGGCGGACCTGCCGGTCGTAACCGCCGGAGTCGATCAGCTCCGCCAGCGCCAGCTGGTGCAGGACCGGCGGCCGCGTGCCGCTGTCGAGCATGGCCGCGCGCACGGGTTCGACGAGCGAACGCGGCAGCACGAGCCAGGCCAGCCGCAACGCCGGGGCGAGTGTCTTGCTCGCGGTGCCCGCGTATACCACGCGTTCCGGCGAGAGTGCTTGCAACGCCCCGACCTGCTGGTTGTCGAAGCGGAATTCGCCGTCGTAGTCGTCTTCGAGGATGAACGCGCCGGATTCGCTCGCCCAGCGCGTCAACGCCGCCCGTCGGTGCGGCGCGAGCGTGACGCCCATCGGGTACTGGTGGGCCGCGGTCACCACCACGGCCGGACTGTCCACAGCGGACACGTCGATCCCGTGCTCGTCGACCTCCACCCCGACGACGCGGGGGCCGTTGGCCGCGGCGATGTCCCGGAAGAGGTACAGCGACGGGTTCTCGAACGCCATCTCGTCCGCGCCGCGTTGGTGCAGCACCTTCGCCAGCACCGCGAGCGCGTGCGAGTAGCCGTTGCACACCGCGATCCGTGCCGGATCGGCGAGCACGCCCCGGCTGCGCGCGAGGTAGCCGGCCAGGGTTTCGCGCAGCCGCGGCGCGCCGAGTTCGTTCGAGTACCCCAGCTCCGCCGCGGGCATTTCGTGCAACGCCCGCCGCGTCGCGGCCAGCCACTCCGCGCGGGGGAACGTCGTCAGATCGGGCCTGCCGGGCCGGAGATCCCAGCGTGGCGCGGGATCCCACGGCGCGGGCCGGGGAGCGGACTGCGGCAGCGCGCCCGCGGTCGCGACCCGCGTCGGCGCGCCCTGTGCCGTGCGCAGGTAGCCCTCGGCGGCGAGGTCGGCGTAGACGCGGGTGACGGTGCCGCGCGCGACGCCGAGGTCCTGCGCGAGCGCGCGTGTCGACGGGACCGCCGCGCCCGGCTGCCACCGGCCCTCGCGGATCGCCGTGCGGATCGCCCCGGCCAGCCCGGTGCGGCCCGTCTCGCGGCGCCATCCGAGGTGGACGTCTATTCCCGAACTGGACCACGAAACTGCCATGAGACTGGACCATACTCGTGGGCCAGTTGGGGCTAGCGTGAAGGCATGAGCAAGCGAATCGCACTGACGAAACAAGCCCCCGAGCTGTACCAGGCCATGTCGAACCTGCAGCAGGAGGTGGAGAAGGCGGCGGCCAACGCGGGGCTGGACCAGAAGCTCCTCGAACTGGTCAAGATGCGGGCCTCCCAGATCAACGGCTGCGCGTTCTGCCTCGACATGCACAGCAACGACGCCGTCCAGCTCGGCGAGTCGCCGCGGCGGCTGTTCGTGCTCGAAGGCTGGCGCGAAACCGATCTCTTCACCGAGCAGGAGCGCGCGGCGCTGGCGCTGACCGAGGCGATGACGACGATCTCGCAGACCAAGGAGGTCCCCGACGACGTCTACGCGGAGGCGACCCGGGTGTTCACCGAGGAGCAGTACCGCGTGGTGGCGTGGGAGATCATCGCGATCAACAGCTGGAACCGGGCCCAGGTCACCAGCCACGCGCCGCTGCCGAAGCGGGCCGCGTGACCGCGCGGACGCTGCGGGAGCTGCACGTTCCCGGTACGCCGCTGGTGCTCCCGAACGCCTGGGACGTGGACACCGCCAGGCTTGTCGAACAGGCCGGTTTCCCTGTGGTGGCAACGAGTTCCGTCGCGGTCGCGGCGGCACTCGGCTACCCGGACGGCGAGGCGGCCCCGGCGGAGGAGATGTTCGCCGCGGCCGCCAGGATCGCCCGCGCGGTGTCGGTTCCGGTCACCGTGGACGCTGAATCCGGGTACGGCCTTGCCGCGCCGGAACTGGCCGAGCGGCTGCTGGCCACCGGCGCGGTCGGCCTCAACTTCGAGGACACCGACCACTCGGCCGGGTCGCCGCGCCCGCTCGACGTCCAGGCCAAGCGTGTCGCGGACCTGCGCGCGGCGGCGGGGGACGCGCTGGTGATCAACGCGCGGGTCGACGTCTTCCTCGGCGCCGAGGACGAGAGCGCGGTGCTGGACGACGCGATCGCGCGGGGCAAGGCGTACCTGGCGGCCGGGGCGGACTGCGTCTACCCGATCCTGGTGCGCTCGCCCGATGTGCTGGGTGAGTTCGTCCGCGCGGTCACGCCCGGCGCGGTCAACGCGGCGGCCGTACCCGGTGGCCCGGATCTCGCCGCGCTCGCGAAACTGGGGGTAGCGCGGATTTCCCTGGGCGCCGGACTCTGGAAGCACACCCAGGCCCACATCCGGTCCGTCCTCACCGCCCTCTCCGCCGGAACGCTCCCTTACTGACCCGGGGAAGAAATGCCGTTAAGGCCACCTTACAGGCGTCAGACGCCCGTAAGGTGGCCTTAACGGCATGCTGGGACTTGGCCGGGGGCTGCGAGGAGGCGGGGTGGCGCGGCACCCCCT
>NZ_JBHYJW010000083.1:0-33550 GCF_042741125.1 Amycolatopsis sp. NPDC058986
CCCGCGCCCAGTGCCCCGCGCCTGCTGATTTCCGACATTTCTTCCTGCCTTTCCCCTGCGATTCCTCGGTTATCGATACTGACGATTTTCCGCGCCCTGGGTGAACCGGCAAGATAGCCGGACGGATAACTGTTATCGTGACCGGCGATGGGCAGGTGAGGCGAATGAAGCGGATACTGGTGGCGATCGTCGGCACCGTGCTGGTCGTGGTCGGCGTCGTCCTTCTGGTGCTGCCGGGGCCGGGGCTGTTGCTCGTGCTGGCCGGCCTGCTCACGCTGGCCACCGAGTTCCCCGCGCTGAAGCGCTACATCGAACCGGTGCGCAGCCGGGCGATGAAGGCGGCCGAGGACAGCGTGTCCAGTCCATTGCGGATCGCCGGTTCGGTGCTGGCCGGGCTGGCGCTCATCGGCGCGGGTGTCGCGTGGGGACTCCTGTCGTGGCTGCCGCTGCACGGCTGGAGTGCCGGGGCGAGCCTGATCCTGTCGGGAATCATCCTGTTCGTCCTGCTGGGCTGGAGCTATCGGCGCGTGCGGACGCGCCGGGCGGCCGGGGACGCAGGGGTAGCGTCGGAGTCGTGAAGGCACCGCGGGCGTGGCTGCGCTCGGCGACCGCGCTGGAACTCCTGGTCTGGCTGGTCGCCGCCGTCGTCGTGGTGACGACCTGGCGCAGCCTCGCCGTGCGCGGGGCCGTGCCCGTTCCGCTCCAGATCCTCTACACGGCGGTGTTCGCCGCGCCGCTGTTCGTCATCGTCCGCGCACCGCTCACCGCGTGGGCGCTCACCCTCGCCGGCTGGGTGCTGGCTGTGCTGGCACGCCCGTGGGGGCCTGCCGACGGCATGCCGTGGCCGCTGCCGCAACAGGTCCTGCTGCTGCTCACGGTCGTGGTGGTGGCGGCGCGGGTGCGACCGCGCACGGCGTGGCTGGCGTGGGCCAGCTCGGTCGTCGTCGCCGTCGGCCTGATCCTGACCGCCGTCCCGTCGGCGATGAACGAGTCCTCGCCGTTCCTCGCCTACGTGGTGTGGTCGGTGCCGCTGGTGACCGCGGTGCTCATCCACTCGCGGGCCCGCGGGCAGCGTGAACTCGCCGACCGGGAGCGGATGGCCGAGGTCGAGGCCGCGCGGCTCGCGGTACTGGAGGAACGCGCGCGGATCGCGCGGGAGATGCACGACGTCGTCGCGCACCGGATGTCGATGATCGCGGTGACCGCCGAGACCTCGCCGTACCGGCTCGCCGAGCTGCCCGACGACAACCGCGCGGTGCTCGCCGGGATCGCCGCCGACGCGCGGGCGGCGCTGGCCGAGATGCGGATGCTGCTGGGTGCGCTGCGGGGTGACGACGAGGAACCCGCGCTCGCCCCGCAGCCGGGCTGGGCGGAGCTGGATCAGCTCGTGGCGGACGCGCGCGATCGGGGTGTCGAGGTCCGTCATCGCCGTGACGGGGACACGATACCCCCGGAGACGACCGGGCTGGCCGCGTACCGGATCCTGCAGGAGGCCTTGAGCAACGCGGTCCGGCACGCGCCGGGCACACCGGTCGAGGTCGAGGTGAGCGCCGAACCGGACATGGTTCGCTTGCGGGTGTACAACCCGGTGGCACACGGCACCGGAACGGGGAAGGGGCACGGGGTGCTCGGGATGCGGGAACGCGCCGCCGCGGTCGGGGGCCGCTGCACCGCGGGCGGCACCGGCGAAGGCTGGCAGGTGCGGGCCGAGCTGCCGGTGCACGGGGGTGAGCGGCGATGACACTGCGGATCGTGGTGGCCGACGACCACACGGTGGTGCGCGAGGGATTCGCCGCGCTGCTGGCCGCGCAGCCGGACTTCGAGGTCGTCGGACAGGCCGAGGACGGCATCCTCGCCGAACGGCTCGCCGTCGAACTGCGGCCCGACGTGGTGCTGATGGACATCCGGATGCCGCGCCAGGACGGCGTGACCGCGACAAGGCGGCTGCTGCGCGAAACCCCGGACACGCGGGTGCTGATCCTGACCACGTTCGACCTCGACGCCTACGTCTACGAGGCGCTTCGCGCCGGGGCGAGCGGCTTCCTGCTCAAGGACAGCACCGCGGGCCAGGTGGTCGACGGCGTCCGCGTGGTCGCCGCGGGGGACGCGCTGCTCGCACCGTCGGTGACCCGCAGGCTGATCGCCGAGTTCGCGGCGCGCCCCGTCGCGACCGGAGGAAAACAGCTCACCGAGCTGACCGCGCGGGAGTCCGAGGTGCTCGTGCTCGTCGCCCGTGGACTGTCCAATGTGGAGATAGCGGCGGCGCTGACGGTCACCGAGCACACGGTGAAGACGCACGTCAGCAGGCTGCTGGGCAAGCTCGGGCTGCGGGACAGGGCACAGGCCGTCGCGGTGGCCTACGAGAGCGGGCTCGTCAGTCCCGGGAACGCTCGTCAGCCCGGGGAATGAGGGGTCACTCCCGCGAGTGAGTGCGAAGAGCCGTCCGCGGAGTGACGACCGCTGAGGTAGTGATCCCTAGCTTGGGGATCATGCGTCCCGTACTGGAATCCCTCGACGTCGACTTCGTCACCGAGCTGTACCGCGCCCACGCGGCGGACCTGAAGAACGTCCGCGTGGCACAGCGGACGATCATCGGCGGCCCCGCGATGAAGGCCAAACTGGACGACATCGAGGCCGAGCTGACCTACCTGCTGATCCGGCACTTCCGGCCCGAGCTGGTCACCGAGGTCGGCACGTTCCACGGCTGGTCCACCACGTGGATCCTGCAAGCCTTGCGGGACAACGGATCCGGGCGGCTCGCCAGCTACGACCTGATCGACAACGCCGTCCGCGCGGTCCCGCCCGAGCTGGCCAAGGACCGCTGGGACTTCCACCACGGCGACGTCCGCGAGCGGGACGACGACTGGGCGGCGAAGACGGACTACCTGTTCATCGACGCCGCGCACACCGCGTCGTTCGCCCGCTGGTACCTGGCGAACCTGCTGCCCGCCGTGCCCGACGGCATCCCGGTGAGCGTGCACGACGTGTTCCACCGCCGCCGCCCGCTCCCGTTCACCGAGGGCGTGGAGGTGCTGCGCTGGCTGGACGGCCGCGGCATCCGGTACTTCACCGCCGCCCCGGCCCGCGCTCGCGAGGTCTACCGGCGGCTCACTCAGGTGCGCACCGAACTGGGGCTGACCCAGCCGGTGCACACCGGGACCGACAATCCCATGCTGTTCTTCATCAAGGATTGATCGGCAGCAGGCCACGTTCCGCGAAGACCTTCTTCGCCACGAAGGTCGCGTTGAGCGCTTTCGGGAATCCACAGTAGGCAGTCGCGTGCAGCAGCGTCTCGACGATCTCGGCCGGCGTGAGCCCGACGTTGAGCGAGGTGCCGACGTGCACTTCGAGCTGCGGTTCGCAGCCGCCGAGCGCGGTCAACATACCGAGCGTGACGAGCTGGCGGTCGCGCGGGGACAGCTCGGTCCGCGAGTAGATGTCGCCGAAACCCCAGGCGACGAGCTGGTGGGCGAGCTCGGGGGAGACATCGGCGAGGGCGTCGAGCACGGCTCCGGCGCCCTCGCCGTTGACCTCCTTCAGCTTGCGCATGCCCCGGTCGAACCGGTCCTGTGTGGTCTCTTCGGCGGTCATCTCGGCTCCGTTCCCCCTGGTGATCAGGTACGGGTCCGAGGCTAGCGCCTGGAGTTCACTTCAGGTCAAGGTCAGTTCCCGCTCTTGTACAGCGCCGCGACGTCCGCGTCGGACAGCGCCCGGTCGTAGAACCGCACCTGATCGATCGCGCCGTTGACGAAGTCGACCGGGTTCCCGCCGTACCGGCCGCGCCCGATCGCCGCGGTACCGCTCGACGATTCGCCGAGACAGACGCTCTTGGCCGCCACCGGCTGACCGTCCACATACAACTTCAGCTGTCCGGTGGCCGCGTCGCGGACGCCGACCATGTGATACCAGCGACCCGGTTCCGGTGTGGTCGGCGCCAGTGCCCGCGTGCCGAGCGTGCTGAAGGACAGCTTCCGATCCTGCCCGGAGTACTGCAGGTAGAAGGCGCTGTGGTCACCGCTGTCCTGGCTCACCACGGTCTGGAAGGCGCCGCCCACCGTGCCGTCGCTCGCCGCGTTGAACCTGACCCACGCCGAAACGCTGTAGTTCCCCGCGGTGTCCACAAGGGACGTTCCGGGATCGGCGGACTGCCCGTTGCCGGTGACCGCCAGCGCGGAGCCGGAATGCCCGGCGGTCCAGCCGGCGCCACCTCGCAGCGTCGCGTCGTGCTTGCCGACGACGTCCCTCGCGACGGTCCCGGCGTTCTCGTCGAACGGGTAGGCGGCGATGCCGTCCAGTCCGGGCTTGCCCGGCGGGAGCGGCGGGACGTCGCCGCCGATCGGCGCGTTGATCACGGCCAGGTTCGCCGTCCGTGCCGCCGAGAAGTCCATTTTGGCCACCTGCCGGTCGTAGGTGTAGAAGCCGTTGACCTCCTTCTCGACGTCGGTCGTCTGGGTGTACACCCCGGCCGAGACGCCACAGCGTTGCTTGGCCAGTATCAGGCGTTGCTGGAGTTCGCCGTAGCGCCGGGTCAGCGTCGCGCTGTCCGGCTCCATCTCGTAGGCGAAGCTGCCCTGCGGGTCGAACTCGTGGCCCGCCACCTTCAGCCCTAGCCCGCCGTACTCACCGTCCACAGTGGCCCGTCTCGGATCGGGCATCGGTGCGCCGGGCCCGGTGTAGGTGTGGTCGTCGTAGACATCGCCCTTGCCACTGTCCGGTTCGGACCGGCAGCAGTTGACGCCGGATTCGGCGTTGACGAGCCGGGACGGATCCCAGGTCTTGACCAGGTCGGCGATCCGGCCGACCTCGTAGTCGCCCCAGCCCTCGTTGAACGGCACCCACATGACGATCGACGGGAAACCGCGGTGCTGGTCGATCATCCGGTGCATTTCGGACTCGAAGTTGACGCGCGACGCCGGCGACGGCTCGATGTCGTCCTTCATCGCGGGCATGTCCTGCCACACCAGCAGCCCGAGCTTGTCCGCGTGGTAGTACCAGCGGTCGGGCTCGACCTTGATGTGCTTGCGCACCATGTTGAAGCCGAGCGCCTTTTCCGTCTGCAGATCGAACTTCAGCGCCGCGTCGGTCGGCGCGGTGTAGATGCCGTCGGGCCAGAACCCCTGGTCGAGCGGGCCGAGCTGCGTCACGGCCTTGCCGTTGAGCAGCATCCGCGTCTTTCCGTCGGACGTCTTGCCGAGTCCGATCGAGCGCATGCCGAAGTACGAGCCGACCTCGTCGCCGTTCTGTCCCAGCAGCCGTACTTTGAGGTCGTACAGGTGCGGATCGTCCGGGGACCACAGATGTGCGTCCGGCACCGGGAGTTTCAGCGGCTTGTTCGCCTCGCCGACCACTCGGCCGACGAACTTGCCGCCGTCGTAGGCGACCGCCTCGACCCACTGCCGTACCGGGCCACCGACGCGCGCGGTGAGCGTCAGCGAACTGCTCCCCAGATCCGGGGTCAGGTCGAGCCGGTCGATGCGCGCGGACGCCACCGGCTCCATCCACACCGTCTGCCAGATCCCGGACGACGGCGTGTAGAAGATCCCGTCACCCGGTTTGCGTTGTTTGCCGATCGGCTGGCCGCCCTGGTCGTTCGGATCGACGACGCCGACCACGAGTTCCTGGTCGCGCTCCGGGGTCAGCGCGTCGGTGACGTCGACGGAGAACGAGTCGTACCCGCCGGTGTGCCGGGTGACCTGCTTGCCGTTGACCAGGATCGTCGCCTCCCAGTCCACCGCCTGGAAGTGCAGCAGCAGCCGCTGGCCGGAGTGGCCGACCCGCCAGTCCTTGGGCACCGAGAACGTGCGCCGGTACCACATCTGCGTCTCGTGGCGCATGATCCCCGACAGCGCCGACTCCACCGGATACGGGACGAGGATGCGTTCGGGCAGGCTCTTGCCGACCGGCGGCGCCTGGCCGGGATCGGCCTTCGCGAACTCCCAGACGCCGTTGAGGTTCTGCCATTTGTCGCGGGTCAGCTGCGGGCGCGGGTACTCCGGCAGCGCGTTCGAGGGGGAGACGTCCTTGGTCCATGGGGTGGTCAACGGCGGCGTCAGCCGTTGCCACTGTGGTGGTGACGCCGCCGAGGCGGCCGGTGCGGTGCCTAGACCGGTGAGGACCACAGTGAATATGGCCCCCAGTATGGCCAAACGAGTGCGGAGCTGTCGGTACATCGGCGTACACACTCCTTATCCCGGAACAGGATCACCGGCGGGCGCGGGCGAGCAGCCGCTGGATCACCACGACGACCAGCAGGAAGGCCCCGCTGACCACGGACTGGTAGTTGGAGTCGAGCGTCCCGATCTGGTTGATCACGTTCTGGATCACCGTGCGCAGCAGCACCCCGACGAGCGTGCCGATGATCGTGCCCGCACCGCCGGTGAGCAGGGTGCCGCCGATGACGACCACCGCGATGGCGTCGAGTTCGGTGCCGACGCCGAGTACCGTGACACCGGACTGGAGATACGCCGCGGTCATCGCGCCGGCGAACCCGGCGAGCAGCCCGCTCAGCGTGTACACCGAGACCTTCGTGCGGGCGACCGGAAGCCCCATGAGCAGCGCCGAGTTCTCCGCGCCGCCGATCGCGAACACCGACTGGCCGAACCGCGTCCGTCGCAAAAGGACACCGCCGAGCGCGAACAGGATCAGCGTCACGTATACCGGGACGCCGATGCCGAGGATCGTTCCGCGTCCCAGGTGGAGGAACGCCGAATCCGGCCGGATCTGGTACGTCGTCGAGCCTTCCGTGGTGATCGCGAGCAGCAGTCCGCGCGCGAACAGCAGCGAGGCCAGCGTCACGATGAACGGCGCCATCCCGGTGCGGGCGATGAGGACGCCGTTGACCAGCCCGATCAGCCCGCACACCGCGAGCGGCAGCACGAGCGCGCCGAGCACACCCCATTGCGACCCGTATGCCGCGAGGACGCCGCCCAGCGCGTACACCGAGCCGACCGACAGGTCGATCCCGCCCGAGATGATCACGAACGTCATCCCGAGCGCGATCACCGCGAGAAACGAGCTCTGCAGTGCGAGATCGCGGAGGTTGTCGACGGAACCGAAGCGGGGGAAGGAAAACCAAGCGACGATGACGCCGAGCACGAGGACGACCGCGGCACCCTGCCGCTGGGCGAGACCCGCCAGCAGCGCGCCCCGCGTCGTCGCCGGTGCGCCGGGATCGCTGTTAGTAGGCGGAGAAGCCGTCGCGGTCATGCCCGCCTCCGTTCCCGCGCGACGTAAACCGCGACGACGATGATCGCGGCCTGCACCATCTGCGCGGCGGAGTCCGGTAGATCGTGCTTGATCAGCGTGGCACGCACGAGCTGCATCAGCAGCGCGCCCATGACCGTGCCGAGGATCCGCACCTTCCCGCCGGTGAGCGGCGTCCCGCCCACCACGACGGCGGTGATCGCGGACAGTTCCATGAGCAGCCCGACGTCCGCCGGGTCACTCGCGCCCAGCCGGGCCGTCGCGAGCAGGCCGGCGACGGCCGCCAGCACGCCACTGATCGCGTACACCCCGATCAGCACGCGCTTCACCGGCAGCCCGGCGAGCGTGCTGGCGGTGCGGTTGCCGCCGATCGCCACGAGCCTGCGCCCGAACGCGGTCCGCCGCACGACGAGGCCCGCGAGCACGGCGAGCACCGCCGCGACCAGCACCATGACCGGGATGCCCGCGACGTCGCCGGTGCCCAGCGCCAGAAAACCGGGGTCGTGCAACTGGACGAGCTGGCCGTGCGCGATCACCAGCGCCAGCCCGCGCCCGCCGACGAGGAGGGCCAGCGTCGCGATGATCGGCTGGATTCCCAGCTGTGCCACCAGGAACCCGCTGAACAGCCCGGCGGCGAGACCGGCCGCAAGCGCGACGCCGACTGCGGCGACCGGACCGTACCCGAGGTAGAGCGGGACGAGCGCGGCCGAGAGCGACATCACCGAGCCGACCGACAGGTCAATGCCCTCGGTCCCGATCACCAGCGCCATCCCGAGCGCCACGATGCACACCGGCGCCGCCTGCACGAGCTGCGTGCGGAAGTTGGCCAGCGACAGGAAGTTCTCGGTGAAGGCGAGGTTGAACAGCAGCAGGACCAGCACGGCGAGGTAGACGCCGTAGTTCTGCAGCCAGGTGGTGACCCGCGCGCGGTCGACGGTCACGCTAGTCATGGGCGTCCTCCCCGGCGGCGGCGATCGCGGCGAGCACGGCTTCCTCGGTGACCCGGTCACCGGACAGCTCGCCAGCGACGGCCCCGTCGCGCAGCACGACGACGCGGTCGGCGCCGTCGATCAGTTCGTCCATTTCGGACGAGATCAGCAGGACACCGAGGCCCTCGGTGGCGAGTTCGTCGATCAGGGCCTGCACCTCCGCCTTGGCACCGACGTCGATGCCCCGGGTGGGCTCGTCGAGCAGCAGCACCTTCGGCTGGGTGCACAGCCAGCGTGCGAGCAGGACCTTCTGCTGGTTGCCGCCGGAGAGTTCGGCGACCTTCTGATCGGGGCTGGACGCCTTGATACGCAGGCGTTTCATGAAGATGTCCACCACGCGGTCCTGTTTCGCGCGGCTGACAAGGCCGAACGGCGACAGCCGGGGGAGCGCCGCGAGCACGATGTTCTCACGCACGGAGAGATTCGGAATGATCCCGTCGGTCTTGCGGTCCTCCGCGAGGAGGCTGATCCCCGCGCGGACCGCGGCGGCGACGTTGCCGGGTGGCACTCTGCGCCCGCCCAGCCACACCGTGCCGCCGTCGAGCGGGAGCGCGCCGACGATTGCCCTCGCTGTCTCGCTGCGTCCCGAGCCGAGCAGCCCCGCCAGGCCGACGACCTCGCCGGGCCGGATGGCGACCGAGACGTCGTCGATGGTGTGCTTACTCGTCAGGTTTTCCGCGCGCAGCAGGGGTTCCGCCTCAGCATGGTGGTCCTCGCCGAAGCTTGTGACGCCGTGCTCGCGGATGTCGCGGATCTCCCTGCCGAGCATCATCGACACCAGCTCGATGCGCGGGAGTTCGGCGAGTGGTCCACTGTGGACCTTCCTGCCGTCGCGCAGGACGGTCACCTGGTCGCAGATCCGGTACAGCTCGTCCATCCGGTGGCTGACGTACACCACGGCGATGCCGCGTTCGTGCAGTCCATTAAGGACTTCGAACAGGGTCTCCACCTCGCGAGGCTCCAAAGAGGACGTCGGCTCGTCCATGATGACCACGCGGGCGTCGGTGGACACCGCCCGCGCGAGCGCCACCATCTGCTGCGCGCCGACACCGAGGCTCGCCAGCGGCCTTCGGACGTCGGTGTGGATTCCGTAGCCCGCCAGCAGATCCGCCGCCTCGGCGTGGATCCGGCGCCAATCGACCAGGCCCGCTTTGGAACGTGGCTCCCGGCCGAGGAAGACGTTCCCGGCGATGCTCATCAGCGGGACGAGGTTGACCTCCTGGTAGATCGTGGAGATCCCGGCCCGCTGTGCCTCGATCGGCCGCCTGAACGTCACCTCCTCGCCGAGGTGCCGCAGCTGTCCGCCGTCGGGCTGGTACACGCCGGTGAGCACCTTGATGAGCGTCGACTTCCCTGCGCCGTTCTCGCCGACCAGCGCGTGCACCTCGCCCGGCCGGACCGCGAAACTCACGTGGTCCAGCGCGATCGTCCCGGGGAAGCGCTTCGAAACCTCGAGCACTTCGAGGACCGGCTCGGCCATCAGTACGCGTTCCCGACCTTCTGGGCGGCGTTGGTCTCGTCGTACTGGTCGTCGCTGATCACGACGGTCGACGGGATCAGCTGGCCGCTCGCGAAGTCCTGCAGCGTCTTGAAGACGAGCTGGCCGAAGCGCGGGTTCGACTCGATGACGGCGTTGTAGCTGCCGTCGGCGATCAGCTGGACGGCGTTGCGGGTCCCGTCCACCGACACGATCTTGACGTCCTTGCCGGGGTTCTTGCCCGCGGTCTTCAGTGCGTTGACCGCGCCGATGCCCATTTCGTCGTTCTCCGCGTACACCGCGGTGATGTCGGGGTGACTCTGGATGAGCTGCTCGGTCACGGTCTGGCCCTTGGACCGGTCGAACTCGCCGGTCTGTTCGGCCACAATGGACAGACCGGGCGTCTTCGCGAGCTGGTCCTTGAAGCCCTGCGTGCGGTCGGTGGTGACGTTGTTGCCCGAGGAGCCGAGCAGGATCGCGACCTTGCCCTTGCCGCCGGTGACGCGGACCAGTTCGTCGGCGGCGCGTTTGCCCTGCTCGACGAAGTTCGAGCCGATGAAGGTCAGGTAGTCGGTGCACGGCGCCGAGTTCACCTTGCGGTCGATCGTGACCACCGGGACCTTCTTGGCCTTCGCGGCGTCGAACGCGGGCTGCAGGCCGTCCGAGTTGAGCGGCGCGACGACGAGCAGCTGGGCGCCGCGGTCGAGCAGGGACTTGATGTCGCTGATCTGCTTGTTGAGGTCGCTCTGCGCGTTGGTGACCAGAAGCTTGTCGGCCGGAATACCGAGCTTGCCCGCCTCGTCCCGGATGGACTGTGTCTCGGCGATCCGGAACGGGTTGGCTTCCTTCTCCGACTGGGAGAAGCCGACGATCGCGGTCTTCGGGTCGACCTGCGGATAGCCCGTCTGCGTGCGGGAGCAGCCGGTGCCGCCGGGCGCGCTCGACGCCGCCGACGCGGCGGGGCCGTTGTTGGTCGAGGACGTCGAAGGGCCCGCTTCGCGGCTGGTGCACGCGCCGAGCGCGAGCGTAACGGTGGCACCGGTGACCAACAGGAACAGAGCGGAGCGGGATGGGGACACGACGACTCCTCCGGACGGCGACGGCGCGCTAACCGGAGTGAGCCAGCTCACCCCAGGCGCATGAGGTACTTTTTACATCGTTGGAACAACGTTGTAAACAGGCAAAACGGGGTTAGACTCCAGGTCTGCCCGTTCGAGAGGGGTCGCCGTGGCCGTCACGCTCAAGGATGTCGCCACGCTCGCGGGGGTGTCGGTGAAGACGGTGTCGAACGTGGTGAACGGCTACGCGTTCGTGAAGCCGGAGAACCGGCGCCGGGTGGAGGAGGCGCTTGCCGCGACCGGCTACCGGCCCAACCTCGGCGCCAGAAATCTGCGGCGCGGCCGGACCGGGTTCCTCGCGCTGATGGTGCCCGAACTGGCCATCCCGTACTTCGGCGAGCTGGCGGGCCTGGTGATCACGGCGGCGCAGCGGCGCGGCTGGAGTGTCCTGATCGAACAGACCCAGGGCACCCGCGACCGCGAGCGCGCGACGCTGTCCTCGCTCGGCCCGCACCTCGTCGACGGGGCGCTGGTGCACCCGGAGGCACTGGAGGCGTCGGACTTCCCGGACTCGGTGGGCGGCATCCCGATGGTCCTGCTGGGCGAACACGCCGTCGAGGTGGCCATCGACCACGTCGCGATCGACAACGTGCTGGCCGCGCGCACCGCCGTGCGGCATCTCGTCGGGCTCGGCCGCCGCCGGATCGCCGCCATCGGTGCCAACCCGCAGCGCGGTACCAGTGAGCAGCGCCTGGCGGGTTACCGCGCGGCGTTGTCCGAAGCCGGACTGTCCTATGAGGACTTTTTGGTCGCACCGGTCGAGAAGTACCACCGCACTCACGGCGCGTCGGCGATGAAACAGCTGCTGGCGCTGCCTTCACCGCCCGATGCTGTGTTCTGTTTCAACGACCTGCTCGCCGTCGGCGCGCTGCGGGCCGCCGCCGAACAGGGCCTGCGGGTGCCCGAGGACATCGCCATCGTCGGCTTCGACAACAACGAGGAAAGCTCGTTCAGCCTGCCCTCGCTGACCACCATCGCCCCCGACAAGGCCGCGCTCGCCGAAGCCGCCGTGGAGCTGATCCACCGGCGGATCTCCGGCGAGGCCGCGGCCTCGCCGCAGGACGTGCAAACCCCGTTCTCCTTGGAAATCCGGGAAAGCACGACCGGCTACGAACGCGACATCGTCAGGACGTGAGCCGCCAGAGCGCCGCCCACTGGGCGGCGTCGAGATCCTTCGGCAACGCGCGCGGCGACACCTGGTTCCCTGTCAGCCACCTGTTCAGGTTCCGCGGCCCGATCTGGCCGTTTTTCCGGAGTATTTCCCGGATTCCGTGTCCCCTGCCGGTGAAGACCTCGCTGACGAATCGCTGATAGCCCGCACGTTCGGCCACCAGTGGCTCGCCCCGGCGCGTCATGGTGAGCAGTCCGCCGTCGACCGAGGGCATCGGCCGGAACGCTCGCGCAGGCACCCGGCTGTGCACCGAGAACTCGTACCACGGCCACCAGCTCGCCGTCAGCATGCTCGCGCCGCCGATCCCGGCACGTCGCCGCGCGACTTCCCACTGCACCAGCAGGATCGCGGTGTGCCAGTGGTCCGTGGTGAGAATCCGCTTGAGGATGCCGGTGGTGAGATGGAAGGGCAGATTGCCCACGATCACGTGTGGTGCGCGGGGGAAGCGGTACTTGAGGACGTCTTCGTTGACGACTTCGACGTGCGCGGGGGTGCGCTGGTTCAGGCGTCGCGCGAGCCGCGGGTCGACTTCGACCGCGGTGATTTCCCGGCCAATGCGGCTGATCGACAGCGTGACCGCGCCGCCGCCGGGTCCGATTTCGACGATCGGGCCGGTGGTGCGGGCGACGAGCCTGCCGATCTCGGTGATCACAGCGCGATCTATGAGGAAGTTCTGGCCGAGTTCGTGGGCTCCGCCCGGATAGGGGGAAGGCATGAGTGAGTGCTCCGCGAGGGTTCGGTGGAGAACCGGGCGGCGGCGTCGGATGCCGCACCGGTCACGGACCGCTGCGCGGCGGAGCTGGCGCGTGGTGAGGTCAGCCCGCCGCTAGGCGCGACGAATCCTCACGAAGCAGATAGCGTTGACAGCACTCATGCGCGGCACTGTAGGCCGGTGATGATCAACCGGGCAAACGAATATCCGCCCTCAGCGCTCGGCCAGCCTGGCGACGACACCGTCGAGACCATCCCGCACGGTGTCGGGGTCGGCGGTGTCCAGGCCGTGGGTGACCTCGTGCCACGGCCCGAGCTGGTGCCACCGCAGCGCGCGCTCGCGTTGTTCGCTGGTCGCGTCGTACGTTGTCGCCACTGCATCGGCGAATGTTCGCGGGGTGCCGTACAGCGCCCAGGCGAGGTCGATGGCTGCGTCCCCGATGTGCGTGTCGCCGAAGTCGATGATGCCTGTGAGACCGTTTTCGCCGGCGAGCACGTGCTCTGGCCCGAGGTCGCCGTGAACCAGCGTGTCGCCGCTCAGTTCCCGTGTTGCGTCGAGGAGTGCGCCCGCGGCGGGTCGGTGATCGGCGGGCAGCATCGGAACGACCTCGGCGCGGAATCGGTCGATCATCGCCGCGTGTTCTTTGGCTGCCTCCTCGGCGGACGGGACCCCGCGGCGGATCGCTTCGTCGCTTGGAGCGTCGTGGAGAGCGCGCAGGAAGACGCCGAGGCGGTGACCGGCGTCGGCGTCGGCGCGCTCCAGTGGTTCCCCGGGCACGAGTTCGTGGCGCACCACCAAGGGAGCCTCGGAGAGGACGTGCGGCACGGGCACGGGGAGCGGCAACCTAGGCGCCAGCCACGGCATCAGCCGCACCTCGGCGCGCAGCCGTGCCGCCACCTCCGGCCGACGCGGCCGCCGCTCGACCCAACGACCGTCGACGAGCCTCGCCGCGCTGTCCCACCCGCCCGGAAAGTCCACACGGCAAGCGTAGATCATCTCTTGTTCGGTGACGGAATCCTTATTGGCCGAGGACGGTGAGCAGGGCGTCGTAGGTCTGTTCGGCGTCGTGTTCCTCGGTGTCCACGACCACGCATTCGGGACGGTGACGCAGAAACTCGGTGACGTGATCGTGAATCCGTTCGAGCAACACCGGCCCGCCCTTTTCCTTGACGATGTCGTCGATCCTCCGGTGCCTCGCCGGATCACCGCTCGCCGCCCGCGCCGCGAACCGATCGAGTGCCTGCTGCTTTCCGCTCCACAGCACGATTTCGCGATACTCGCTGCCGGTCCTGCTTGCCGCGGCTTCGAAGCCCTGGACCTCGGCGAGTTTGGTGGCGAGCTGGGGCATCACGACGTCGTGGCCGCTCCGAAGATGCGTCTCGGCCATGGCGACGGCGAGCGCCGCACCAGCCTTGAGTGCGTTCCAGAAGTCGTCCTCCCACCCGCCGATGAGACTGACGACCTGGTCGATGTCGAGATTGAGCACCCCGGGATGCCGGTCGGCGTACAACTGCGCGATGGTCGACTTCCCGATCCCGGAAGGCCCGTTGAGGTGAATCAGTCGAGGCACTCGCCCGAGTCTAGAGATCGTGGCCTTGCCGTGGTGGCGCCGTGAAGGAGGCCTTCGCGGCCTTCGGTGGGGCAGGGCGTGGGCGGGAGTGTCCGAGGGACGCCCTTGTCGCACCCCCTGGCCATCGCACCGACGGCGTCTTTCAGCACATCCGGCCGCCGCCGGAGGGCCTGATCAGCCAGGGGTGGGTACGTGGAGGATGTTTCTTCGGGGTCTGCGTAACGGATCCACGTAATCTGGCGGGATGAACTCCGGCAATCCGTCTTCGGCGATGCGGACCTTCCAGTCGGCTTTGTGTAGCAGCCGGTGATGCGCGCCGCAGAGCAGGACGAGGTTGCGGAGGACGGTGTGTCCGCCGTTCATCCACGCGACCACGTGGTGGGCGTCGCAATGTCGGGGTTTGCGATGACAGCCGGGGAAGGCACAGCCGCCGTCGCGGATGTTCAGCGCTTTGCGTAGCGCTGGGGTGACAAGTCGTTTGGCGCGCCCGAGGTCGAGGGGTTCGCCCTTGGAGCCGAGGACTGCGGGGATGACCTGGCAGTCGCAGGCCAGCAGGCGGGCTTCGGTCGCGGAGATCTGCGAGACCATGTCCAGGCAGGCGGTGCCGAGCTTGGACTTCAGGTCGTCCAGTGTCACGGTGACCAGGAGCTGGGCGCGGTCGCCGCCGGGCACGTCCGGCACGTTCGCGAGCATCGCGATCGCTTCGCCGAAAGCTTCCCCATACCGCTCGGACACCGACCGCAGATCCGGCCACTTGTCTTCCCCAGCGGGCCGGGGGGTGGCCAGGGGATCGAGGATGGTGCTGAGGCGGGTGCCGGTGATGGGGTCGAGCTGTCCGTCGATGTCGAACCAGCCGTCTTTCCGTTGCCGCAACCGCAGTTCCGGCTTCCGCTCCGGCGGATCCGGGTCCTTCGGGGGCTTCCCGTCCTGGTCCATGCGGGCCAGGATCTCGTCAGCGGCCTTCACGACCTCTTGCGGTGTGGCGTGCCGGGCCAGCTCGACGAGGATTTTCTCGGCGCTGCTTCTATCCTTTTCGGACACAAAGCTGGGGACCTTCTTGAGGAACTGGAGAATCCGGTCGCTGTGATGCGGCCCGATCTCACCGTCGAGCGCGGCCGCGTGCGTTGCTGGCGCGGCGGCGGGGAGTTCGCTACCGTCGATATTGCGGCCGGGGTTCAACCCGTGGGCTCGGTCGAGGTACTTTTTGGCTTCACCACGCGACATTCGCGCCATGTGCGCGAACCACGCCGCTGTCGACCCATACCCGTACAGCTCGGACACACCGCGAGAGTCGATCTCCGCGAGGAACTTGCCAAGCTCAGCGTCCAGGCGCCACAAGGATTCCAGTCGTGTACGCACCTCGTCGGCGAGTGCACGACCGGATCGCCGCCACAGCTCCTGCGGCGGTTCCAGAGTGGACAGGTTCTCGGACACACCACCATCATACTGCGTCGATAGAACATATGTTCGACACGATGGGGTGAATCAAGATCGCGTGAGTGGTTCCTCAAGGTTCTGGACCGTGTCGGCGAATGTGGTGACCGTCGGATGCCCGTGCTGTCGATCAAGGACCGCAAACGCGACGTGGCCGAGGAAACGGTTGTTGATCAAGGCTTTCCGGAAACCTGTGCGACCACGGCTGGATCGTTGCTCAAGACACCGCAACCCCAGGCGTCCAGTACGACTCGTTGGTGACTGTGACTTCGGGGAGATCGTCCTTCTGCTCGGGGGGCCAGGATGTCTTCAGCCGTGTGAAGACGGGTGCGGGAGATCGCGTGTGTGACGCTCCCGGCGAAGTCCGCCCGCCTCGCAGCGGTCGCGTACCTACCTGGGTCAAGAAGGGCGATCGTGTCATGGGCAATGGCTCGTAGCCGGCTGCTCGTGGCCGCCATCGTCGCGGGGTGCCTGTGTGGTGTGCAATCCATTCCGCCTGGCTCTCACGGTCATGGCCGATTTCCGCCGGAAGTTCCGGCGGCGATCGTCCACAGTGGCCGGTATGACGACGTCATCGACAACGGACGCCGAGGCAGTGCTTAAGGGGATGTACGCGGCGGAGGCCGAGTATCTCGCCGCGGGCGGGCCCGGCAAGGCCTCCTTTGCGCCGCTTGCTCCCTTCTTCGCGCGGCATGTCGTGCTGCGCCAGGCGGATTCCCTGCCGTACGGCGGGGAGTGGCGCGGTCACGCGGGCATGGAGCGGTTCTTCGTCGCGATGAGCGAGACCTGGGAATCCTTCGACATGGTCGAGCAGACCTTCCTGAGCCGTCGTAATCCGCTCGTCGTGCTGACCCGGGTGCGTGCCAGGGCGCGGGCGACCGGGCGTGAACTCGAGTTCCCGATCCTGCAGACGATCACCGTCGAGTACGGCCGGATCATCGAGGTGTTGCCGTTCTACTGGGACACCGCCGTGATCGAGGCGGCGTGCACTGATTCCCCGGCCTAGGCCGAACGCGGGCAACGGCACCGTGACTGTTGACATGCTCGCGCCGTCATTCATACATTATCTCCAACTTTGTATGAATGACGTTCGGAGTTGGTTCGCGTGAAGCTCGGCAACACCGCTGTCGTCCTCGGGGGAAGTGCCGCTGGTCTGTGTACTGCCGGGGCGCTGTCCCCGTACTTCGACCAGGTGCTCGTGCTGGAACGGGACGAGCTGCCCGCGGAGGCCGAGCACCGGCGCGGCGTGCCGCAGAGCAAGCATCCGCACTTCCTGCTGAACTCGGGCCGCCGGGCGATCGGCGCGTTGTTCCCCGGTTTCGAGGATGACCTCATCGCGGCGGGCGGACTGCACCTGATGCCGTCGATGGACGCCGCCTACCTCGACAAGGAGGGCTGGTCGGCGCGCAAGCGCAGCGCGATGACGATGATCTACAGCTCGCGGATCCTCATCGAGCGGGTGCTGCGCGACAAGGTGCGGGAGCTGGCCAACGTGGTCATTCGCGAGGGCGTCGCCGTGCGGGGCCTGGCCACGACGGGCGGGGCCGTCACCGGGGTCGAGATGACCACGTCCGACGGTGACGAGCACCTGGACGCCGACTTCGTCGTGGACGCGATGGGCCGGGGGTCGCCGGTCGCCAAGTGGCTGGCGGCGGCGGGCTGGCCGGAACCCGAGGTGCGCACCCTCGACGCCAAGGTCACCTACACCTCGCGCTGGTACGAGCTGCCTTCGGCGCCGCGGCGACCGGCGTCGTGGTGGTGGCAGCACCTCGTGCTCATGCCGACCCAGGACCGGGGTGAGCATCCCGCGGAGCACGAGTTCCTGGTGAACTTCTTCCCGATCGAGGGGAACCGCGTCATCGCCTGCATGGGCTCGTGGGGCCTGGAAATGCCGCGGACGACCGACGCGTTCGTCGAGTCGGCCCGCCGGGTGCGGACCCCGTTGTTCGCCTCCGCGATGGACCGGTGCACGCCCACCTCGGAGGTGCACCTGACCCGCTCCACCGGCAACAGGTGGCGGCGCTACGACCGCTGGGCGAACCCGCCGCGGGGCCTGGCGTTCATCGGCGACTCGATCTGCGCGTTCAATCCGTTCTACGCGCAGGGCATCAGTTCCGCGTCGGGTTCGGCTCTGCTGCTGCGCGAGCACCTCTCCCGTGCCACGAGTCTCGACCCGGGGTTCTGCGCGAGATTCCTTACAGCGCAGCGCAAACTCCTCGGGGTGCCGTGGAGTTTGGCGATGGCCCGCGATCAGGGTTACGAATGCGCGGAGGGCACCGAGCGGTTGTCCGGGTGGAAGCGCCGCCTCCTCGCGGCCGTGTCCGCCCCGGCGTTCAGCCTCGTCGTCGGTGCCGCCCGGGAGGACGACGTCGTCGACGAGCACTTCGCCAAGGTGTTCAACCTGGACGAGTCGCTGGGCGAGATGATCAGGAACCCGCGGGTGATCGCGGGGCTGGTGCGCTACTGGTTCCGCGCCGCGCTGGGGCGGCACCGGGTGCCCTTCGGTTTCGACCCGCAAGCCGAGCCACCGGCCACCGACTACTCGGCGGGCGGTACGCGGGACGCCACGATCACGGCGTCGGCGGGATGAGCGCCGGCTGTGGGCCCGAAGTGGAGGCCGTCACCCGCGGCCTCGGCTTCGACTGCCACGACGTCGCCCCGGCGATCTCCGTCCGCCCGCCGTGGGAACTCGCCAGCTGGACGATGCCGCTGCTCGAGGTGCTGATCATCGGCGGCGCCGTCTTCGCGCTCGTGCACGCCGTCCGCCGGTACCGGGCGGGCGATCCGGTCAATCTGGCGCTGTGGTGGACCTCGCTGGTCTATCTGTTCGTGACGGAACCGCCGCTCTACTTCCCCGAATGGTTCGGTCTCGACCGGCTGTACGGATTCATCTTCGCGCACAACCAGTTCACCGTGCAGTTCATGGCGGACCGGTTGCCGTTCTACATCGTCGCGTTCTACCCGGTGATCAGCCAGCTCGCGTACGAACTCGTCCGTTCGCTCGGGATCTTCGCGCGTCGTGGCCCGCTGGCCGGAGCCGTCGTGGTCGCGTTCGTCTGCCAGGTTTTCTACGAGGTCTTCGACCAGATCGGACCGCAACTGAAGTGGTGGGCCTGGAATCCGGGCAATCACATCGTCAACCACCCCGCGCTGGCCTCGGTCCCGATGACCAGCATGCTGTTGTTCGCCTCGGTCTCGATGGCGGCCATGACCTACCTCGTCGTGCGCTTCACGGGTGGCCGAGCCAGGGACGGCGGACCGCGACGCGGCTGGGCGCTGGTACCGCGCATCCTGGCGGCGGGTGTCCTCACCCCACCGGCCATGGCGCTCGCCGGCATCCCGGCGAGCCTCTTCGGTGGCGACCACCCCAACGCGACCGCGCAGGCCTGGGTGCTCGGCGTCGAGCTGGCCCTGGTCTGGCTGGCCGGGGCGTGGATCGTCGTGGCACACCTGCGTTCCGCCGGTCGCGGAACGGACGAGCCGCTCTCCGCCTTCGGCCGGTACTACCCCGCGATCTACCTGTGCGGGTTGGCGGTGTGCTGGATCGGCGCACTGCCGGGCTATTTCGGCGCGCACGACGGCGTCACCCGCGACGGCACCCCGATCGGGAGCGGGCCTTACGCACTCGCCTGCTTTTTCGCCGCCGGTCTGTTGCTGGCCGCGCAGCATGCGAAACGGTTCGCTCGCCCGGCCGTGTCCGCCATCGGTTGACCAAGTGGCTCGTCTGAGACGATGGGCGGCATGGGGTACCACGGATGGCAGGGCGACCCTCCCGGCGCCGAGGACGAGGCACGCCGCCGGATCGTCAAGGCGGCGATCGCGTGCATCGACCGTGCCGGGCTGGCCAAGACCAGCCTCTCCCACGTCGCGGCGGAGGCGGGCGTGACCCGGCAGACCGTCTACCGCTACTTCGCCGGTCTGCCCGAAATCCTGCGGGCCGTCGCCCACGCGGGTGCCGAGGAGTTCGCCGAGCGGATGCGGAGTCACCTGGCCTCGTTCGACAGCCCTGTCGAGGTCGCGGTCGAATCCGTCGTGTTCGCCGTCCGCAGCCTGCCCGACGAGCCCTACTTGGGCCTGCTCCTCCAAGCCGGTGAAGCCGATTACTTCACTGCCGGGACCGCCACGCCTCCGGCCTTCTCGCTGGGCGCCCGGATCCTGCGTGACGCCGAAGTCGACTGGGCCGCCGCCGGTGTCACGGCCGACGCCGAACTCCAGGGACTCGCAGAGATCCTCATGCGACTGTTCATGTCCTTCCTGCAGCACCCCTCGACACCACCGGCCACCGACGACGAACTGCGCGGCCTCGTCCGCCGCTGGATCGGACCGGCGTTGCGAGAGCCCTGAGCGATACGCCAGGTCAGCGTTTGGGCCAGTACCACGAGGGACGGTCCAGCGTCCCCTGTCCACTGAGGACGGTCTGGCCGAACTCCTTTTCGAGCGCAAGAGTGTTCACCTCGATTCCCAGCTCGGCCGACACCGACTCCAGCCCGCGGATCAGCTGCCGCGCATGGGAGACGACGATCAGCTGGGTCGCCTTCGCCGTCTTCGCGATGAGTTCGGCGAGTGCGGGCAGCAGATCCGGATGCAGGCTCGTTTCGGGTTCGTTGAGCACCAGCAGCTCCGGCGGCCGGGGCGTGAGCAGCGCGGCCACCCAGAGCAGGTATCGCAGCGTGCCGTCGGAGAGTTCCGCGGCGTCCAGCGGACGCAGCAGCCCGTGTTGCCGGAAACGCAGGACGAACCGGCCGTCGACGTTCCCGATCTCCAGGGTGGAGCCGGGAAAGGCGTGGTCGATCGCGGTGTGCAGCGAGTCGCCGCCGCCGGACTCGTGGATCGTCTGGAGCGCGGCGGCGAGATCACCGCCGTCGTGGCCGAGGACCGGGGTGCGCGTACCGATCCGGGGAATCCGCGCGGGTGCCCCGGAATCGGTGCGGAAGTGGTCGTAGAAACGCCACGAGCGGATCCGTTCGCGGACCACCAGCAACTCGGGCGCGCGCCGGGGATCGGCGAACTCGCTGAGCATGCTGTCGGTCAGCCGGATCTCGTGCATGTCCCCGGACCAGGACCCCTTGGCCTCGCGCGTCCGCACCATCGGCCCCGCGCGATCGGCCAGCAGTTTGGCCGGGCGCAGCACCGGCCCGCTCCACACGCACTCCCGTTTGAACTCCGGGTCGAGGCCGAACATGGTCTCCGCCGGGACGGGCAGGCCGAGGTCGAGCGCGTAGCCGAGCTCCGTCCCGGCGAAACCGAGCCGGAGCCCGACCGGTTTCGTCCGCCGGGTGGCCTGCACCGGATGCGCGCCCGAGCGGACACCGCGGCCGATGGTCTCCGGGCCCGCCCACAGCGTGGAGGGCAGCCCGCCTTCACGGGCGAGCGCGGCGACGGCGCCGTTGCGCGACGCGTCGGCGAGCAACCGCAATGCCCGGTACAGGCTCGATTTCCCGCTGCCGTTCGCGCCGGTGACCAGGGTCAGCCGGGACAACGGCAGCACGAGATCTCGCAGGGACCGGTAGTTCTCGACAGCCAGGGTGGTGAGCACCCCGCCAAGCTAGCCGCCACCCCCGACAATCTTGTCGAACACGAGGTCGAAGGGGGCTTTCCCCGCCCGCCGCGGCGAGGAAAGCCCCCTTCGGTCAAGGGGTGAGCGCTAGTGGCTCGGCACCGGCATCTGCTCGTAGATCCGCGTCGGGACGCCCGCGCTCCGGAAACCGTTGGCCCACAAGGACTGCACACGCGACGCCTCTTGCTGGTTCGGGTTCGCGTTGTGGCAGGACGGGCCGGGGCCGCCGCCGGACATCAGCTCCGAGCACGGTCCCTGGTAGTGGTCGGGCAGGCCGAGGGCGTGCCCGGTCTCGTGCGCGGCGATGCGGATCTTGTCGTACTGCTGTGCTTGGCTGTAGTCGATGAAGATCCGGCCGCTTCCGTGGCCGTCGGTCTCGGCGTACGAGCCCTGCGGGTCGTTGCCCTCCTGGTAGCGCAGCGTCGCGCCCGAGGCCCGCTCCTGCAGCTGCACGTTCGAGACCGCGCGGTTCCAGTTCGCCGCGCCCGCCCGGATGACGTCGCGGAAGGTGGGTGCGGCGGAGGTGTCGTAGTACACCGTGGTGACGGCCGGTGCCGCCGCGGGCGCGGCGAGCGCGGTGCCCGCGGTCAGCGGGGCGGCCACCACGGCCAGCGCGGCGGCACCGGACAGCAGAAACTTCCTCGACATCAGACAACTCCTCGCCGTACAGGGAAATTTGCCGGGTTTCGCGCGCGCTGGAGTGAATGTAGAGAGCGGTTCGCGGGTTGTGACCCGACTTTCGTACTGCGTGGATGATTGGTGATTTACCAAATGCCGGGGAGTATTGACATCAACAGGTACGCATACGACAATCCCGCGCTGCTCAGCGGTCGAGATAGGTCCGCAGATGGCGGGCGGTCAGGGTGTCGGCGTTCTTCACCAGTTCGGCCGGAGTGCCGGTGAACACGACGCGGCCGCCGTCGTGGCCGGCGCCGGGGCCGAGGTCGACGATCCAGTCCGCGTGCGCCATCACGGCCTGGTGGTGCTCGATGACGACCACCGTGTTCCCGCCGTCCACCAGCCGGTCGAGCAGGCCGAGCAACTGGTCGACGTCGGCGAGGTGCAGGCCGGTGGTCGGCTCGTCGAGGATGTACGTCGAGCCCTTCTCCGCCATCCGGATGGCGAGCTTCAGCCGCTGCCGTTCGCCACCGGACAACGTCGTGAGCGGCTGGCCGAGGCTCAGGTAGCCCAGTCCGACGTCGCCGAGCCGGTCGAGGACCGTGCGGGCGCCACCGGTGCCGAAGAATTCGCGCGCCTCGGTGACCGACATGGCGAGTACTTCGCTGATGTCCTTGCCGCGCAGCTTGTGCTCCAGCACCGCGGGCGTGAAGCGCTTCCCCGCGCATTCCTCGCAGGTACTGGTGACACCCGCCATCATCGCGAGGTCGGTGTACACCACGCCGAGGCCCTTGCACTTCGGGCACGCGCCTTCGGAGTTCGCGCTGAACAACGCCGGTTTGACGCCGTTGGCCCTGGCGAACGCGGCGCGGATGTGGTCGAGCAGCCCGGTGTAGGTCGCCGGATTGCTGCGCCGCGAACCGCGGATCGCCGACTGGTCGACCACCACGACGCCCTCGCGTTTCGCCAGCGAACCGTGGATCAGCGAGCTCTTCCCCGATCCCGCGACGCCGGTGACGACGGTCAGCACGCCGAGCGGGATGTCGACGCTGACGTCCTGGAGGTTGTGCAGCGTCGCGCCGGTGATGGAGATCCGGCCGGTGGGCTCGCGGAAGACGTCCCGCAACCGCACCCGGTGATCGAGGTGGCGTCCGGTGAGCGTGTCCGACGACCGCAGCCCCGCGACGTCGCCGGTGTAGCACAGCTCGCCGCCCGCCGAGCCCGCACCGGGCCCGAGGTCGACGACGTGGTCGGCGATGGCGATCGTCTCCGGTTTGTGTTCCACCACCAGGACGGTGTTTCCCTTGTCCCGCAAGCGAAGCAGCAGGTTGTTCATGCGCTCGATGTCGTGTGGGTGCAGCCCGACGGTCGGTTCGTCGAAGACGTAGGTGATGTCGGTGAGGCTCGACCCGAGGTGACGCACCATCTTCACGCGCTGCGCCTCGCCGCCGGACAGCGTGCCGGATTCCCGGTCGAGGCTGAGGTAACCGAGCCCGATCCCGATCAGCGAATCAAGGGTCTCCAACAGGCCCTCGAGCAGCGGCGCGGCCGACGGTTCGTCGAGGCCGCGGAGGAATTCGGCCAGATCGCTGATCTGCATGGCCGCGCATTCGGCGATGTTCTTCCCGCCCACCTTCGACGCCAGTGCCTTCTGGTTGAGCCGCGCACCCCGGCAGGTCTTGCATGTCGTCACCGCCGCGGCCCGCTCGACGAACGACCGGAGCCGGGGTTGCAGCGCGTCCTTGTCCTTGCTCAGGTACAGCCGCTTGACCTTCACCGCGAGGCCCTCGTAGGTGAGGTTGGCGGTGCCGACCCTGACCTTGGTGTTCTCCTTGTACAGCAAGGCATCCCACTGCTCGGGGCTGAAGTCCTTGAGCTTGGTGCCGGGATCGAAGAACCCGGACTGGAGATAGATCTGCACGTACCAGCTGTCCGGCGTGAAGCCGGGCACGGTGATCGCGCCTTCCTGTAACGAAAGCTCGACGTCCACCAGTTCGCCGACGTCCAAATCGGACACTCGCCCGATGCCCTCGCAGGCCGGGCACATGCCCTCGGCGAGATTGAAGCTGAACGCGCCCGAGGTGCCGGCGTACGGGGTGCCGAGCCTGCTGAACGCGATCCGGAGCAGCGTGTGCGCGTCGGTGGCGGTGCCGACCGTCGAGCGCGCGTTCGCGCCCATCCGTTCCTGGTCGACGACGATCGCCGCGCTCAGATTGCGCAGCGCGTCGACCTCGGGACGGCCGATGCGCGGCATGAACGACTGGAGGAACGCGGTGTAGGTCTCGTTGATCATGCGCTGCGATTCGGCGGCGATCGTGCCGAACACCAGCGACGACTTCCCGGAGCCGGACACCCCGGTGAACACGGTCAGCCTGCGCTTCGGGATGTCGAGCGAGACCCCGGTCAGGTTGTTCTCCCTGGCCCCGCGGACCTCGATGACGTCGTGACTGTCGGCAGCCTCGAGCCCCGGCATGAATCCCCCTGATAATTTATGCTGTAAGGAGTTGGCCGGGTCACGGTACTTTATGCTGTAAGGAGTTGCAAGGTGGTTGTCTTCGCGGCGCAGGGCGACGCCCGCCGTTCGATGGCCCTGCTCTGGCGCGAGGGCGCGTCCGCGCAGGTCAAAAGCGGTCCGAGGCCCGCGCTCAGCGTGGACGAGATCGTCGACGCGGCCATCGCCATCGCGGACGCGGACGGGATGGCGGCGCTGTCGATGCGCGCGGTCGGGGACCGGCTCGGGCGGACGGCGATGGCGCTCTACACCTATGTGCCCAGCAAGGCCGAGCTGCTCGACCTCATGGTCGACCGCGCGCTGGCCGAGCTGGCGGGCGAGTACGACCTCGAAGCGGGCTGGCGTGCTGCCGCGACGGCGTTCGCCGAGGACCTGTGGACGTTCTACCTGCGGCATCCGTGGCAGCTGCAGATCTCCTACGCCCGCCCGGTGCTCGGGCCGGGGGAGTTCGCGTTGCAGGAGACGGTGCTTCGCATCCTGTTCGCGACCGGCCTGCCCGCCCACCGGGTCCGCTGGGTGCTCGGCTCGGTGTTCAGCCTCGTGCGCGGTTCGGCGCAGATCGCGGCGGAAGCCCGGCTCGCGGCGCGGGAGATCGACGTCTCCGAGGAGGAGTGGTGGTACACCCGGTCCGGGATGCTCACCGAACTCGCACCGGATCTGGCCGAGCGGTTCCCCATGGTGACGAAGCTGGGCGGCATGGAACCCGACCCGGACGACTGCACGCCGTATCTGGAGCGCGAAGCGTGGTTGACGTTCGAGGCCGGGCTCCAGATCCTGTTCGACGGCGTGGAAGCCGCGATCGCCGGTTGACGAAAGACGGGTGCGGCGCCCGACGATCGGGCAATGTGCGCGGTGCCGGCGAACGACGACGCTGGGCGACATGCTCGAACGACTCAAGACCTTGCCGCGCGCGGTGCCCGGCTCCTGGTTCCCCGGCCGCTTCGTCGGCGGCGGAGCGCTGATCCTCGCCCCGCCGATCTGGTTCGCCGGATTCCTGTTGCGCTACCTCGGTTTGCATGGCGGACAGTTCACCGACGCCGAACTGGACGCCTTCGCGGAGTTGCCGTTCGCGGCGCCTTCGCGGCTGGCTTCCTACGTGCGTGACCCGGCGTTGGTGACCGCGGGCGACGCGTTGTTCGTGCTCGGCGCGATCCTGCTGTTCCCGGCGTTCGTCACGCTCGCCCACCTCGCCGTGCGCCGGTGCCCGAAGCTCGTCGCGTGGGGCGGCACGCTGCTCGTCTTCGGGCTCTTCGCTCGCGCCTATTTCGCAGGAGTGGACCAGACCGCGTTCCGGCTCATCGCGGAGAACGGCCTCGACGACACCGTGCGGTCGATCATGGCGGGCTACGCCGACATCTCCTACGGTCCCTGGCGAGTCCCGGTCACCGCGTCCGCCTGCCAGTACGCGGGAGGACTGCTGCTCGGCATCGGGCTCTGGCGATCCGGCGTGTTCGGCACCGGGCGGACACTGGTCTTCCTGGTGAGCAACACCATCTGGATGGGTGTGCTCAAGGAGGCCGTGGTGCCCGACCTCGTCTTCACCGGGCTGCTGGCGCTGGTCCTCGTGCCGCTGGGAATCCAGGTGCTGCGGGACCGGCGCGGTGAACCGGTGGCGCCGAAGCCGCTCGGCTGGTGAGTGTCCACAAAGGAGTCAGCGGCGGCGTTCCGGCGGTGGCGGCACCGGCTTGGCCGCGACGACGGCGTCGAGCGGGACGACGACAGGGCCGCGTTTCGTCTCCACCGTGCACGTCGCGGCGTCGCGGGCCAGCAGCGTGCCGAGCGCGTCGGTGAACCCGTCCTCGATCCGGTAGCGGACGACGACGCGGGTGCCCAGCGGCACGTCCGGCAGTCCGCTCACCGGTTCAGGTGCGCGGTCAGCTCGTCGTCCGACGGCTCGACCAGATGCGTGCCGTCCGGCCAGACGATCGTCGGGATCCGCCGTGCGCCGTCCTGCAGTTCCCGCACGCGTGCTTCGGCGGCGGAGTCCGCCTCGACGTCGATGTAGTCGTACTCGACGCCGGTGCCGTCGAGCAGCGCGCGGCTGCGCTTGACGTCGGGGCACCAGCTCGCGCCGTAGACGGTGAGCTTCGTGGTCAAGAACGGACCTCCGAACGTTCGGCGTGGATCTCTTCGGGCTCCTCCAGCTTGCCCGAACCCGGTTCGGGGTGGCCGAGGAAGGTCAGCCAGTCGCGGAACACCCGGTGTACCGCCTCGGCACCCACCGGCTCGCCGGGTGCCGGGAACTCCTTCGGGAACGCGAGGAACCCGTGCTGCTGCGGACCGCCGAGCCCGCCGTGCGAGCCGACGTGCGTCTCGAACGGCGAGGCCTGGTCGGAATCCGCGTCGTACCGGCTGTTGATCATGATGTCCGCGCAGTGCGGGAAGGTGTCGACGCGGCGGATCAGATCCGCCGCGTGCGGACCGTAGGGCAGCAGCGGATCCTCGCCGATCACGACGCCGGTCGCGAGCCGGTGCAGACCGTCGCGGCCGAGTACCACCGGGCCGAATTCCCGGCTGCGGACCAGCATGAAGCCGACGCCGGGGTGATCGACGAGCGTGGGCACCAGTTCGGGGAACTCGCGCTCGATGGTCTCGAAGTCCACGCGCCCTTCGTGCTCGGTGAACGACACCATCGCGAGGTGCCCGGACACCACCGCGACCACCCCGGGCGCGACGCGGGTGACCTCGCCCGGTGCGCCGCTGGTGGTGCGCGGCCGGTCGTCCGCGCATTCGGCGTCCTCGACCCTGGCCCGCAGCCGCCGGGCGATCAGGCCGCCGCTCGCGGCCGCCTCGGCGAGCCCGGCGTTCATCTGCCAGCTCTCCGCCTGACGTCGTTTGCCGGGCGCGACCGGCGACGTCCCACCGCAGAGCCTGCCGATGTATTCCTGGATGCTTTCGCCGAACCGCTGGGAGAAGGCGTTTCCCTGGGTCTGGCCGTGATCGGAAAGCACCACGAGGTGATACCGCCGGGGCGCGATCTTGCTCGCGCGGTGCAGCCGGGCGATCTGCTGGTCGATCGAGCGCAGCACGGCGAGCGTGTCGAACCGCTCGATGCCGGAGTGGTGCGCGACCTCGTCGTAGCCGAGGAAATCGGCGTAGACGACAGACCGGCCGTCGAGCATGTCGCCGAGGATCGCGGACACCACGACGTCACGGGAGATCACGGTCGTTCCCGGGCGCGCCAACGGATATAGCCCGCCGCGCGGGACCCGCGGCAGGACGCCCGCGCGGCGTTGGCGTGTCGAGGCGATCAGCTCCCGGCCGACGTCGACCAGAGCGATGATGAACGTCCGCACCGCGTTCACCGGGTTCGCGAAATACGCGTAGTACCCGTCGCCGACGCGATGGTGCCTGCGGTGCCGCAGGTTCTTCGGCACGAGCACCGGCACGGAACTCATCGTGAGGCTGACGTGCTCGGCGTCGCCGCTGAACAGGTTGCCGTGGCTCGCGCCGTCGTGGGAAAGCAGTCCGCGGCCGTCGGAATGCCGCCGCTCGATCTCGGCGGCGTCGCTCGGGTGCGCGCACGCCATGACGTGGTCGCGATCCTTTTCGTACCACCGGAAACCGAGGATGTCGTGGTTGGATCCGTGCAGGATCCCGCAGACGCTCGCGCCGGTCTGCGAACTCCAGTCGGTGTGCCAGCGGGTCAGTGAGTGGCTGCCCTCGTTGAGCCACGCGGCCAGCGTCGGCATGTCGCCGTCGCGGATCGCGCGGCGCGCGATGTCGTGACCGAGACCGTCGATCTGCAGGAACACCACACCCGGCGGAAGTTCCGCGTCGTGGCCACGGCTGTGTCGTTGCCGCCGCCGGGCGGCGCGGCGGAAGAAGACCTCGTCCTGGTCGATCGCCAGCAGACTCGACAGCGCCACGCTGACCACCGCCATCGCGACGACGACCAGCACCGCGGTGCCGAAGCCGTCGATGCGGACGCCGGGCACGGCCTCGAAGACCGCGAGCGCGCCCGCGCCGAGCACCAGGAAGCTGCCGACGCCGAGGGTGAAGAACGCGATGGGCATCGCGATCCGCATGATCAGCGGCCACACGACCGACGCCAGCACGCCGAGCAGGAACGCGCAGACCAGCCGCTGCCACCAGTGCGGCATCGCGAACCCGTCGAGCCAGACGTCGAGCAGGTGCAGCGCGCCGCTGACGAAGATCCAGATCACCAGGACGCGGGCGACGGTCCGGCCGCCGCGCAACAGGCGTCCCTTCTCCTTGTCCTGTCCGGTTTTCACCGCCGCCTCCCGCTTCTTCTTGACCAGCCTGCCGAGCACGTTCGTCAGCACGGTGACCAGCAGGACCAGAACCGTCGCCAGCAGCGTGGCGACCAACGGCGAGTCGAAGATCCCGCCGCTGAGGATGCCCAGCAGGGCGTAGGCGACGGCCCACAGCACGCAGGCACCGAGCGCGGCGGGCGCCAGCCGCCGCCACGGGTAGTTCAGCGCGCCCGCGGCGAGCAGGACCGGGATCCGCCCGGCGGGCACCAGCCGTCCGATGATCACCAGCTGCCAGCCGCGCCGGGCGAACTGCTCACGGGCCTTGGCGAGCCGGTCGGCCTGCTGACGCCGCGCGATCCAGCGGACCGCGGCCTCGCTGCCGAACTTCGGCACGGCGAACGTCACCACGTCCCCGATGTACGCGCCCAGCACGGCGAGGACGATCACGACAGGCAGGGACAGGTGGTCGGTGGTGGTCGCGACTGCCGCGGCCGCGCCGACGACGGCGCCGGTCGGGACCACCGGGATGATCGAGCCGAGCAGGACGCCGCCGAAGAGCGCGGGGTACCCGATCGCCGACGGGTCGGACCAGTTCACGCCAGATCCGTGGTGGCGGGGAGGGCGACGTTCTCGCCGGGTTCGGTGAGCAGCACCTCGCAAGGATGCCCGGCGGCCGCGACCGCCTCGGCGAACCGGCGCGGCGGGTCGGTCAGCAGCCGGCGCATCCGGGCCGTGCGGCTCAGCCCGCGGACGGCCAGGGTGCCCCAGTGCACCGGGACCGCGATCCTCGCGCGCAGCAGCCCGGCCGCGACGGCGGCGCGTTCCGGGTCGAGGTGGCCGGGTCCGAGGTTCGGCCCCCAGCCCCAGACCGGCAGCAGCGCGACGTCGACGGGCCCCAGGTCCGCCATCTCGTCGAAAAGGTCGGTGTCCCCGGCGGAATACACCGTGGTGGCGCCGTCGGTGACCAGGTGCCCGAGCGCGGAACTCTGCGGGCCGTGGGTCAGCCGCGGGCCCCAGCGATGTCCCGAGTGGACCGCTCGGGTGGCCGTGATCCGGAGGTCACCGTCGGTGATCGTCTCGCCCTCGGCGATCTCCTCGACGTCGCGGAAACCGCGCTTGGCGAGCCAGGCGCCCGCCCCGCGCGGGACGACGATCCGGGTGCTCGCGCCGATCAGCCGCAGCGACGGCAGGTGCAGGTGATCGCCGTGCAGATGCGAGATCAGCACCAGGTCCGCGTCCGCCCAGTGGCGCGGGTCCGGCGCCGGCACCACCCTGGTCAGCGCGCCGATCCGCGAGGTCAGCACGGGATCGGTGAGCACGACGCGGCCGCCGAGTTCGAGCCGGACCGTCGAATGGCCGAGGAAACGCAGGTTGAAGCCGCTCACGACGTCGAGTATCGCCGGTGAACTCGGGGAATGCCCGGCGGAGTGTGGACTTCCACACTCCGCCCCGGCGGGTCAGCGCGCGGCGAGGTGCAGTGCGGTCGTCCCGATCCCGGTCGGGCCGCCGAGCAGGGCCGACGTGCCGATCGGGCGGCGCGCCTCGGCCTCGTCGTAGCGGGTCACCGTCATATGCCAGTGGTGACATCCGGCCAGGTAGTGCTTCAGGCCCTCGACGTGGTCGTCGAGGGCACGGCGAGTTTCGGTGCCGAGATCGTAGGCGTCGACCAGTGCGGGCAGTTCGACCGACGCCGCGTGCTCGAACTCGCGCAGGCGGGCATCGACCAGGTCGGTCACGACGTCGAACGCGCGCTCCCGCGGCGTGTCGAGGAAGGTTTCGACCACCAGCACGGCGTTGTTGATCTCGCCTTCGAACTGGATCTCCTTCTGGTACGAGATGACGTCGTTGAGCAGGCCGGGATAGTCCGCGGCGGCGTGTTCGAGCGCCTGGAGCGGCCGGGTCCGGAGCAGTTCGGGCGGGATCGCGGACGTGCCGAGGCGGGACAGGAGCATGGTGAGTTCGGCGCCGAAGGTCCGCCGCCGCATCTCGATGTAGTCGACGGGGTCCGGCACCCGGCGCTGGATCCGGTTGCCCAGTTCCCACAGCCAGCTTTCGAGCATGTCTTCGACGGAGTGACGAAACGTCCGTCGCGCACGGACCGAAAGCGGTTTGGCGGTGCGTTCCCACAGGTCCGCCAGCCCGCGTTCCAGCGGCGTCAGCGGTTCGGGCATGGGCTCGCAATCGGCCGGCATGAACTGGAGGAGCCGCTCGTGGCACGCCTTCGCGGCGGCGAGGTCGCCCGCGCGGCCGAACACCTGGGGGTAGTAGTCGTCGGCGTAGGTACCCCAGGTCATCCAGCCGCTGGTGGCGTCGAGCCGCTCGGCGCTCGCGTCCGGGTGCGTTCCGGCGGCACACAGGGGTGCATCGACCGCTTCGAGCTTCCGCCGGTCCCAGACGACGTCGTCGAGGAGGCCCATGCGCTGGGCCCACCCGGCCGCCCGCTCCCGCGCTCCGTCGAGGTGCGGGTTCAGCGTGAGCGGGAACGGCATCCGCAACGACGGGCGCGGGCGGGCGCCGACGGTCTGATGCGGCACGTGCTGGTAGCCGCGCAGTCGTTGCGGCGCCGTCTCGGCCACCGACGTGAAGATCCGCGCGGCCGACGTGCCGATCCCGGCGGGCCCGTTCAGCAGTTCGGGGCCGCCACGCGTCTTCAACGCCCCTTCGTTCATGTACCGGCTCGACCGCAGATGCCATTCGTGCCCGCCCGCCTGCCAGTCCTGCAGGCCCTTGACGTATGCGGCGGTCGCCGCCTGCGCCGCCGGGTCGATGCCGTGTTCCGCGAACAGCGCGGGCACCTCGGTGAGCGCGGTGTGCTCGAACTGGTGCAGCCGCGAGGTGATCAGGTCGTTGACCGCGTCGGCGGCCTCCTGCGTACCGAGCCCGAGGAATTTCTCCAGCACGAGGACGCCGTTGGACAGCTCACCCTCGTCGGTGACCTCGCGCTGGTAGGAGAAGAGGTCGTTGCGCAGGTGGACGCTGTCGGCGAAGCAGTCGCGCAGGACGTGCATCGGCCTGCTCGCGGCGATCTCGCCGGGCACCTCGGCGTCCACCGAATGTTCGACCAGGTTCGCCGACCACGGCGCCCCACCGACCTTGCGGCGCATTTCGATGTACTCGATCGGGTTGGCGATCCGGCCCTCGGTGATGTTGGCCAGTTCCCACAACGATTCTTCCAGCAGGTTCCTGGTGCTTTCGACGAACCGGCGGCGCCAGCCCTCGGAGCGGGCGGGCACGGTGCGGTTCCACAGATCGGCGAGCCCGCGTTCCACCGGGTTCTCCGGTTTCGCGGTGATTTCCCCGGTGACCGGCATGAATTCGGCGAGCCGGTCGAGGTACGCGCGGGCACCGGCGATGTCGCCGGTCCGTTTGTACAGCTCGACGAAATGGTCGTCGAAGTAGAAGACCCAGACGTACCAGTCGGTGATCAGGTCGAGTTCGTCGGCGCCCGCGTCCGGATGCGTGTACGAGCAGAGCAGCGCGTAGTCGTGCGAGTCGAGGTCGTGCTCGTCCCAGATCACCGTGCCGTGCTGCGGCACGTCGATCATGTCCATGCCGTACGCCCACGCCTTGCTGTGCTCGCGCGCACCCTCCAGATGCGGGTTCAGCCTGGCGGGATAGGGCATGTAGAACTCGGGCAGTACGAACGGCTGCACGCGGGGTACCTGGCCTTCCGGCGTTCTGCGACACGACGATCCCGACCCGCTGAGGCAACCAAAGGTCGCGCCGCCCCGCCAAGGTCCGCGGCGGTGTTGCACACGATCGGGAGAGCCGGGTCCCTCGCCCGGACCAGCGGCGTTGACCAGCGTGTCAGGCTCGCGTGACCCACAAGTCGCACGAGGCGCTCACCCCGGCCGGGTATCGGCCACGGGCAGTGCCAGGGCTCGTCCTCGGCGCCGTTCGGCGGCAGAATCAGTGCGCCGAATGCCGCGTTTTGACCGCTTTTGTCCGGATAGCTTGGTTATTAACCAACGATCGTCGGTAGTGCGTTGGTTGCCGAGAAACAAGGGTGGGCGGTGTCCCCATGGTGCGCGGCCCCGGCCGCGCAGGCTTCGACCCGGCACAACTGGAGGAAAGTTTTTCATGGCTCTCCGGAAGAATCTCGCCGTGTTCACCGTCCTATCCGCCGCGGCGCTCACCACCGGTGTGTGCTCGTCCGCGGCGACCGCGAGCCCGCTCGCCTTCGCCCAGATCCAGGAGGCCGCGATCACCCAGGCCTCGCAGGTCGCGGACAGCCTCGGCGCCGCGTCCGGCGGGATGTACCTCGACAACGGCAAGGCCGTCGTCAACGTCCTCGACGACGCCGCGGTCCAGAAGGTCCAGGCCGCGGGCCTGACGGCCAAGAAGGTCGCGCACAGCTTCGCCGCGCTGACCGGTGTCAAGGAATCGCTGGACACCGTCCGCAACGTCCCGCAGACCACGTGGGGCATCGACACCAGGACCAACCAGGTCGTCGTGACGATCTACTCCGCGGCCACGAAGTCCACTTCGGACACTGTGACCGCCGCGGCGGCGAAGCACGGCGACGCCGTCCGCGTCGAGCACAAGACCGGCAAGCTCGAACTGCACATCAAGGACGGCGACGCCATCAAGAACGAGCAGGGCCGCTGCTCGCTCGGCTTCAACGTCAAGAAGGGCAGCACCCCGTACCTGCTCACCGCCGGGCACTGCACCAACCTCGGCGGCACCTGGGCGGGCGGCGACGTCAGCGGTGCCAAGGTCGTCAAGAGCGACTGCCCCGGCGCCGACTCCGGCTACCTGACCCGGCCGAACGGCACCGGCCCCGGTGAGGTCAACACCGGCCAGAAGATCACCAGCGCCGCGGCGCCGACCGTCGGCGAGAAGATCTCGAAGCAGGGCTCCACGACCGGTGGCGGCACCGGCGAGGTCACCTCGGTCGACCAGTCGGTGAACTTCGACGTCGGCGTGCTCAACCACGAGTTCGGCACCACCGCGCACACCGACCACGGTGACT
>NZ_JBHYJW010000084.1:0-33385 GCF_042741125.1 Amycolatopsis sp. NPDC058986
TACGCAACCCAGCAAACCCCTACGGCACAACCACAACCCACCCCGTCAAGCACCCAGACCAGCACCAACAGGATGAAAAAACCCCATTGGGGCGCATGAGCCCCGCTGGGTCGGGTGGGTCAGGCCGACGGCAGGGCGGCGAGGCGGGCGGTGATGCGGTCGATGTCGGCGACCGCGGTTTCCTTGCGCGCCTTGATCTTCTCGATCACGTGCTCGGGCGCCTTGGCGATGAAAGCCTCGTTGGCGAGCTTGCCCTCGGTCTGCGCGAGTTCCTTCTGCGCGGCGCCGAGGTCCTTCTGCAGCCGCTTGCGCTCGGCCGCGACGTCGACCGTGCCGGACAGGTCCAGCTCGACCGTGACGGTCCCGCCGGTGATCGCGACCTCGAGCGACGCGCTCGCGGAGAACCCGTCCTCCGGCGCGGTGAGCCGGACCAGCGAACGGATCGCGTCCTCGTGCCCGGCGACGTCGCCGAACCCGGCACCCGCGAGCCGCGAGGAGACCTTCTGGCCCGGTTTGAGTCCCTGGTCGGCCCGGAACCGGCGGATCTCGGTGACGAGCTTCTGGACGTCGGCGATGCGCGTGTCGGCCTGCGCGTCGGCGTAGCCGGAGGCTGGCGACGGCCAGGACGCGATCACCAGCGATTCGCCACCGGTCAGCGCCTTCCACAGCTTCTCGGTGATGAACGGGATGAACGGGTGCAGCAGCCGGAGCACGGTGTCGAGCACGTGCCCGAGCACCGCGCGGGTCGCCTCGACCCTGGCGGAATCGCCTTGGTACAGCTGGACCTTCGCCAGTTCCAGGTACCAGTCGCACAGCTCGTTCCAGGTGAACTGATAAAGCGCGCTGGAGACCTTGGCGAACTGGAAGTCCTCGAACAGACCGTCCACTTCGGACACGAGCGCTTCGAGCCTGCCGAGGATCCAGCGGTCGGACTCGGTCAGCTCCGAAGCCGCCGGGAGCGAACCCGCCGCGGTGGCGCCGTTCATCATCGCGAACTTGCTGGCGTTCCACAGCTTCGTGCAGAAGTTGCGGGAGCCGGCCGCCCACTCGTCGGCGAGTGCCATGTCCGCGCCGGGGTTGGCGCCGCGGGCGAGGGTGAAGCGGGTGGCGTCGGCGCCGTAGGCGTCCATCCACTCCAGCGGGTCGATGACGTTGCCGCGCGACTTCGACATCTTCTTGCCCTGCGCGTCGCGGATCAGGCCGTGCAGGTAGACGTGGTCGAACGGCTGGGCGCCGGCCATCTCGTGGACGCCGATCATCATCATCCGCACGACCCAGAAGAACAGGATGTCGTAACCGGTGGACAGCACGCTGGTCGGATAGAACTTCGCCAGGTCCGCGGTCTGCTCCGGCCAGCCCATGGTCGACATCGGCCACAGGCCGGAGGAGAACCAGGTGTCGAGGACGTCCGGGTCCTGCGTCCAGCCCTCGCCGCTCGGCGGCTGCTCGTCGGGCCCGACGCAGACGACCTCGCCGTCGGGGCCGTACCAGACCGGGATCCGGTGGCCCCACCACAGCTGGCGCGAAATCGTCCAGTCGTGCATGTTGTCGACCCAGTCGAAGTAGCGCTTCGCCAGCTCCGGCGGGTGAATCTCGGTGCGGCCGTCGCGCACCGCCTCACCCGCCTTACGGGCCAGCTCCTCGACCTTGACCCACCACTGCAGCGAAAGCCGCGGCTCGACCACGGTGTCGCACCGGGAACAGTGCCCGACGGCGTGCACGTACGGGCGCTTCTCGGCGACGATCCGGCCCGCCTCGCGCAGCGCGGCGACGACCGCGGGCCGCGCCTCGAACCGGTCCAGGCCCTCGAACGGCCCGGCCGCGGTGATCTCGGCGCGCTCGTTCATGATCGTGAGCATCGGCAGGTCGTGGCGGCGGCCGATCTCGAAGTCGTTGGGGTCATGCGCCGGGGTCACCTTGACCGCGCCGGTGCCGAACTCGGGGTCGACGTGCTTGTCGGCCACGATCGGGATGCGGCGGCCGGTGAGCGGCAGCTCGACCTCGGTGCCGACCAGGTGGGCGTAGCGCTCGTCGTCCGGGTGGACGGCGACCGCGGTGTCGCCGAGCATCGTCTCGGCGCGGGTCGTGGCCACGACGATGGCGTCGTCACCGTCGCCGTAGCGGATCGAGACGAGCTCGCCGTCGTCGTCACTGTGGTCGACCTCGATGTCCGACAGCGCCGTCTGGCAACGCGGGCACCAGTTGATGATCCGCTCGGCGCGGTAGATCAGACCGGCCTCGAAGAAGTTCTTGAACACCGTCTGGACGGCCTTGGACAGGTTCTCGTCCATGGTGAACCGCTCGCGGCTCCAGTCGACGCCGTCGCCGAGGCGGCGCATCTGGTCGAGGATCTTGCCGCCGTACTCGGCCTTCCACTCCCACACGCGCTCGACGAACTTCTCACGGCCGAGGTCGTGCCGCGAGAGACCTTCCCCGGCCAGCTGGCGCTCGACGACGTTCTGCGTGGCGATGCCGGCGTGGTCCATGCCCGGCAGCCACAGCACCTCGTAGCCCTGCATGCGGCGGCGACGGCTCATCGCGTCCATCAGGGTGTGGTTGAGGGCGTGGCCCATGTGCAGGCTGCCGGTGACGTTCGGCGGCGGAAGTACGATCGAGAACGGCGGCTTGCCCGACCCGGCGTCGGCGGTGAAGTACCCGGCGGCTACCCAGCCCTCGTACAGGGGGGCTTCTTCGGCGGCCGGGTTCCAGGCACCCGGGAGGTCGGTCTGCTGCTGCGGAGCGTTCTCGGTCACAATGGACCAGTCTACGAACCCGCCGCGGCGGGTTTCACTCGCCTTGCTCACCGGCCGTGACGATCATGAGGTAGGCGCCGGTGAGCGGCGCGTGCGAGAGAGGGGAAGCCGTGGAGGAGCCGGAAGACCGGCGCATCGAGACGCATCCGGACCTGGTCGACCCGGAATGGCGCAAGCACGCCGAACTGGACGCCTGGCTGGGTGCGAAGAAGGAACTCAAGAAGCGCCGCAAGCGGGAACGCCGCGCGCAGGGTTTCGGCGGCTACGGCAGCACCAGCCGGTGGCCGGGGGTCGTCGCGATCACGCTCCTGATCGCGCTGGTGGCGACGACGGTAATCCTGCGCCAGGCCAACGGCCCCGGCGTGAACGACCCCGCGCGCCTGACCGACATCCTGTACGGCGCGGCCGCCGCCCCGGTCCGGCCCGATCTCCCCATCGCGCGCTGACCTCCTCCCCGCCGAGCCGAAAGGCGCCTTCGGTGCGTCCAGTGAGCTGAAGGCGCCCTTCAGCTCACCCAACGCACTGAAAGCGCCCTTCAGCACCCCGCCGCCCCGCCGTACCCCCGTTTCGTCGTCCCCTCCGGCTACCGTGTCGGGTAGGGGGCCTCGGGGTGTCCTGAATCTTCCGTTCATTCCTTCGGCGAGTCCGTGAATGCCACATTCACGGACTCTGAGTCCCTCGATGTGACATTCACGGACCCGCTCGACCCGCGTACGAGCCCCGGTGCGACGAGAGCGTCCCTGAGTGCGCTGGATGCACCGGGGGCGTCCCTCGGCGCGCCCAACGCACTGAAAGCGTCCTTCAGCACAAGGGCGTCCCTCGGTACACCGACCGACCGCGCCCAGCCAGGTACCATCGGTAATACCCACAGGCCAAACTGCACAGGCTAGGCTGTGCACTATGGCTACCGTTCCCGCTCATGTCGCCGAGTCGGCGGGCTGGATCCGCGGCGTCGTCGGGCAGCTGCACCGCAGGCTGCGTCAGGTCGACAACGCCGAGATCCTCACGCCTTCGCAGTCCGCCGTGCTCAACCGGCTCTACCGCGAAGGCCCGGCCACCCAGGGGGAACTGGCCGCGGCGGAGCACGTCCGCCAGCAGTCGATGGCCGCGACGCTCGGCGTCCTCGACGGCCTCGATTACCTGACCCGCACGCCCGATCCCGCCGACGGCAGGCGCACCGTGATCGACCTGTCCGACCTCGGCCGCAAGACCGTCCGCGGTGTCTTCCAGCACCGCGACGAGTGGCTGGCGCAGGCGCTCGCGAACGAGCTGACCGCAGAGGAACTCGAAACCGTCACCCGCGCGCTGCCCCTGCTGCAGCGCGTCGCGCAACTGTGAAGGAGCACGCCACGACCACGCAGAGCGCAGCCGCGAAGACCGCCCGATTCGGCCCGAAACTGGTCACCCCACTGGTGGCCGGGGCGGTGCTCAACCCGATCAACTCGACCCTCATCGCCGTCGCGCTCGTCCCGATCGGACAGGCCTTCGGCGCCGGGCCCGGCCAGACGGCCTGGCTCATCTCCGCGCTCTACCTCGCGACCGCCGTCGGACAGCCGGTGGTCGGTCTCCTCGTGGACCGTTACGGAGCCCGCCGCGTGCTCATCGGCGGCGCGGCCGTGGTCATCGTCGCCGGCGTCGCCGGGATGCTCCCGATCTCGGTCGGCTGGCTGACCGGCGTCCGCGCGCTGCTCGGCGTCGGCACCTGTGCCGGTTTCCCCGCCGCGATGGCGGTCCTGCGCCAACGCGCCGAGGCGTCCGGGCAGGGAGTCCCGGCGCGGGTGCTGTCGGTGCTGGCCATGTCCTCGCAGACGATCATGGTGATCGGCCCGACGCTGGGTGGCGTGCTGATCGCCCTGTTCGGCTGGCCCGCGATCTTCGCGGTCAACATCCCGCTCGCCGGCGCCTCGCTGCTGCTCGCGCTGTTCTGGGTGCCGAAGGACGACCTTCGCGACAAGGGCGAGCAGCGGGCGCCGATCGACGTCACCGGGATCGTGCTGTTCGCCGCGACCCTGCTCGCGCTGCTGTTGTACCTGATGGACCCCGGCGTCGACGACCTCTACCTGCTGGCCGCCGCGGTGGCCGCGGGGGCGATGCTGGTCTTCGTCGAACTCCGTGCCCAGCAGCCGTTTCTGGACCTGCGGATGCTCGCCGCGAACCGCGCCATCCTGCGCACCTACCTGCGGCAGGGCCTGAGCTTCCTGGCCATCTACGCGATCATGTTCGGCTACGCGCAGTGGCTGGAGACCGCGCGGCACCTGAGCGAGGAGGCCGCCGGGGCGATGCTGCTGCCGATGTCGGGGGTCGCGGTCGGCGCGGCCGCGTTCTCCGGGCGCGCCACCGGTGTCCGGGCCCGGCTCGTCATTACCGTCGTCGCGCTGACCGCCGGGTCGGTCCTGCTGCTGTTCGTGGGCGAGCACACCTGGCTCGGGGTGCTGCTGGCGCTGACCGCGATGTTCGGCCTCGCCCAGGGGCTGACCAGCGTGGCCAACCAGAACCGGCTCTACCGCGAGGCACCCGCCGACCAGATGGGCACCGCGAGCGGGCTGTTCCGCTCGGCGCAGTACCTCGGCGCGATCGTGGCGTCGACACTCATCGCCCAGTGCTTCGGCGCGCACGCCGGGGACGAGGGCCTGCACCGGCTGGCGATCGCGCTCGTCGTCGTCAGCGTGATCCTGCTCGCGGTGACCGTCTTCGACCGGGGCCTGCGCGAGCGCGGCCGAACCGGTGACCACCGGGAATAGGACCCCCGGTTTACCGCCGGGCGGTGAAGGCGCACGATGAGCGGGTGACGCGTGAAGCACCGACCGACGACATCGACGAAGCCCGGCTCGAAACCGGCAAGCCCAAGGGATACGCGGCGGGGATACCCGGCGTGGCCGTTTCGCTTGTCCGCGGTGTCGAGCAGATGGGTGCCGGACGGACGGTCCGCACCCTGCGCCTGCTGAACCAGCGCGAGGGCTTCGACTGCCCAGGCTGCGCGTGGCCCGAGCCGCGCGAGGCCGACGGCGAACACCGCAAGCTGGCCGAGTTCTGCGAGAACGGCGCGAAGGCCGTCGCGGAGGAAGCCACGAAGCGGCGCGTCGGGCGGGAGTTCTTCGCGACGCACTCGGTCGAGGAACTGAACACCCGGACCGATTTCTGGCTCGGCCAACAGGGACGGCTCACCGAACCGTTCGTGTTGCGCGAAGGCGCGACGCACTACGAGCCGATCTCCTGGGACGACGCGTTCACGCTCGTCGCGGACAAGCTGCGCGAGCTGCACGACCCGAACGAGGCGGTCTTCTACACCTCCGGCCGCACCAGCAACGAGGCCGCGTTTCTCTATCAGCTGCTAGTGCGGTCCTACGGGACGAACAACCTGCCGGACTGCTCGAACATGTGTCACGAGTCCTCCGGCGCGGCGCTGTCGGCGGCCATCGGCATCGGCAAGGGATCGGTGACGCTGGCCGACGTGCACCACGCGGACCTGATCGTGGTGGTCGGCCAGAACCCGGGCACGAACCACCCGCGGATGCTCTCGGCACTGGAGACGGCGAAGGGGCACGGCGCCAAGGTCATCGCCGTCAACCCGCTGCCCGAGGCCGGGCTGATGCGGTTCAAGAACCCGCAGAACGTCCGGGGCATGATCGGCAAGGGCACCGCGCTCGCCGACGAGTTCGCGCAGATCCGGCTCGGCGGTGACCTCGCGTTGTTCCAGGCGATCGGGCATCTGCTGCTGGCGTGGGAGGAGGAGGCGCCCGGCTCGATCGTCGACCACGCCTTCGTCACGGACACGACCACCGGGTTCGACGACTACGCGAAGCACCTGCGCGAGATCGACTGGGCAGACGTCGAAACCGCGACCGGCCTGGAGCGCGAGCAGATCGAGCGGATCGCCAGGATGATCGCGACGTCCGAGCGCACGATCTACTGCTGGGCGATGGGGCTCACCCAGCACAAGCACGCCGTGCCGACGATCTCCGAGGTCACGAACCTGGCGCTGCTGCGCGGGATGATCGGCAAGCCCGGCGCCGGGCTGTGCCCGGTCCGCGGGCACTCGAACGTCCAGGGCGACCGCACGATGGGTGTCTGGGAGAAGATGCCGGACGCCTTCATGGACGCGCTGGACGCCGAGTTCGGCATCCACGTACCCCGCGAGCACGGCTGGGACGTCGTCGACTCGATCCGCGCGATGCGCGACGGCCGGGGCAAGGTGTTCTTCGCGATGGGCGGCAATTTCGCCGCCGCCACCCCGGATTCGGAGCGGACCGAGCAGGCACTGCGGTCCTGCGCGCTGACCGTCCAGGTGTCGACGAAGCTCAACCGTTCGCACGTGGTGCCCGGCAAGACCGCGCTCATCCTGCCGACACTCGGGCGCACCGAACGGGACGTGCAGGCCGTGGGCGAGCAGTTCGTCACGGTCGAGGACTCGATGTCGCAGGTGCACATGTCGCGCGGCAGGCTGGCGCCGGCGGACAAGGAGCTGCGCTCGGAGGTCGCGATCATCTGCGGTGTCGCGGAGAAACTGCTCGGCACCGGGCACGCGGTGCCGTGGCGGGACTTCGTCGGCGACTACGACCTGATCCGGGACCGGATCAGCCGAGTCGTGCCCGGCTGCGAGGACTACAACAGGCGGGTCCGCGAGCCGGACGGCTTCGTCCTGCCGCATCCGCCGCGCGATTCGCGGCAGTTCACCGGAACGTCCACCGGTAAGGGCAATTTCACCGTGTCGGAGCTGGAATTCCCGCAGGTGCCCGCCGGACGGCTGCTGTTGCAGACCATGCGCAGCCACGACCAGTACAACACCACGATCTACGGTCTGTCCGACCGCTATCGTGGCGTCGAGAACGCGCGCCGCGTGGTCCTGGTCAACCCGGACGACCTCGCCGCGCTCGACGTCGCCGACGGGTCGATGGTCGACCTGGTGTCGGAGTGGAGTGACGGCGACCGTCGCGCGCCGCGCTTCCGCGTGGTGGCCTACCCGACCGCGCGCGGCTGCGCGGCGGCGTACTTCCCCGAGGCGAACGCGTTGGTACCGCTGGATTCCGTGGCCGAGAAGTCGAACACGCCGGTGTCGAAGGCGATCGTGATCCGGCTGGAGCCCGCGCTCGCGTGACCCCTTGGGGCCGCCGATCGGGCGGCCTCGGGGGCATACCTCCGCTTGGCGGTGGTGGCAGGGCCTCACCGGGGTGACGGTGAAAGCGTTCCGCTTTTCCCGGACAAACCGGAAGGCCTTGCCATGTCACGAAGATCGGCCCCGCGCGCGTTCGCCGCCACAGCCGCCGCGCTCCTGTTCGCCGTCCTGCCGGGGCTCGGGCCGACGGCCACCGCCGCCGTCCCTGCCCCGCCGCCGCTCCCGTTCGTCTCCCAGCTCGATCTCTTCTGCCAGGCCACGGACCCCTACACCCCGCCACCGGTTTCGGTGTCGTTCAAGCACCTCAACCCGGTGCTGGCGAACCTGGGCGGGGACACGGTCCGGCTCGGCACCCGCGACCAGCTCTGCGTGCCGGTCGCGAAGAACGGCAACATCCCGCCCGCGGGCATCGTCGACTTCGTACGGTGGGTCGACCTTTCGTGCTACCGGGTCCAGGGCCGGACCGTCGAATTCCCGCTCCGGTTGAGCCAGCTCAACCCCGTGGTCCGGAAACTCGGCGCACGGGACACCGAGGGCGTCATCGGCACGCCGGAGCAGTTGTGTGTCCCCGTCGCGAAGAACGGCAAGATCCCACCGCCGGACGTCCTGCGCTTCGTCCAGCACATCGACCTCGCCTGCTATTCGCTGAAGCCGCAGGATCCCCTGGGGATTCCGTTGACACTGAGCCATCTCAACCCGCTGCTGGCGGGCCTGCCGAAGTTCGACGTCCGGGTGACCGAGGCCCGTGGCCTCTGCGTCCCGGTGCTCAAGAGCGGCGACGAGGTACCCGGCGACGTCCTGAACACCGTGCGCTGGGTGGATCTGGAGAAGTTCGACGTCGTCGGCGGCCCGAACCCCGGCCCCGCCGTGCTGACGCTGAAACTGACGCACCTGAACCCGGTGCTGGCCAAGCTCCCTGTCGAAACCGCGAAGGTCGCCGGACGAGGACAGCTGGCGCTGCCGGTCGCCAAGAACGGCCTTGTGCCACCGGAGAAGTGAGTCAGTCCACGCAGACCACGCCGCCGGAGGTGATCGGCGCGTCGGGGTCGGGCGCGCCCGGCGCTCCACCGCCGCCGTTCACCCCCGGCCCGGAGTAGACCTGCCCGAGCACGACCTCGATGTGCCCCGCCGTGACCGAAGTGGACTGTTCCGTCGCCAAGCCGCCGAGCTGGTTCGCGATGTCCATGGCGCGGTCGGCCAACCCTGCCGGGAACCGCACCACCGACGTCTTCCGCGCCGGCGCGTTACTGGTCTCGCCCGGCTTGAAACCCTTGTCCCGCAACACATCCGCGACACGCCCGGCGAGCCCGGCCTTGCCTCCGGCGTTCGCGACGTCGACGGTCGGGCCGGTGGGCGTCTGCGAGGACGGCGGTGCGCCGCCCGGCTTCGCGATGAGCCCGGCCGCGAAAGCCTTGACCTGTGCGGGATCCACCTGCACCGCGGTCCACGAAGGATGCTGCGGGTTGTAGCGGTAGTCCGGGTTCACCACCGGAACCGTGCCGAACTGGATACCACCGCCGGTGACCCCGCGCATCTGGGCCACGAAGTCGAGCAGGTTCCACCCCTCGTCGAGTACCACCGACCGCTTCACCGCGTCGATGAGGTCGGACAGTTTGGCAGGATTCGCCAGCGTGCCACCGGAAAGCACTTTCTTGGCGAGCGAGGCGAGGAAGACCTGCTGGCGGCGCACGCGGTCCAGGTCGCTGCGCGGCAGGTTTTCCCGCTGCCGCACGAAGGCGAGCGCGTCGGCGCCGGAGATCGTCTGCTCGCCCTTGCGGAAGTTCGCGCCGGAGTTCTCGTCCTTGGTGGCCTTGTTCAGGCAGACGTCGACGCCGCCGATCGCCTTGCTGATCTCGTAGAAGCTCAGCAGGTTGACCTCGGCGAAATGGTCGATCTTGACGCCGGTGAGGTCCTCGACCACCTGCCGCGTCGCCCGGCGGCCCGCGGTCAGCGCGGCCTGGGCGGCCTTCGCCTTGTCGGTTTCCCCGGCCCGCTGCTGCCGCTCGGCCTCGGCGAGTTTCGCGGTCCCGAACGCCGAGTTGATCTTGTCCTTGCCACCCGGCATCGAGACATAGCTGTCACGCGGGATCGAGAACGCGTGGACGTCGTGCGTGCCGTTCGGGATGCGCAGCACGATGAGCGTGTCGGTCAGGTCGTCGCCGTTGGCGCCCGCTCGCAGCTCTCGCAGCATGTCTGCGGACAGCGGGTTGCCCTGCCCGTCGGTCCGCGAGTCCCGGCCGACGAGCAGGATGTCCAGCGAGCCGTCGGCGGGTTGTTCCCCGGGCTTGGCCTCGCCCTCCTCGCCGATGACGTCGCTTCTCGTGACCCCGTCGAGCGATTTGAGCGTCGAGTAGCCATAGGCCGTCCCGGCGAAGACGACCAACGCGAGACCCGCGACCACGGCTTTTGCGGCACTGTGCACGTACCTACAGACGCGCGGCCTCGCCTTTCAGCTGCAAAAGTGGCCCGGATCACAGCTCAGGTTCGCAGGTGGGAGGCGCCGTTCAGGTCGAGAATCGCCCCGGAAGCCCAGGTCGCGGCCGGTGAGGCGAGATAGACGACAGCCGCGGCGATCTCCGCCGGTGTCCCGACTCGGCCGAACGGGCTCTGTCCACGGAGGACATCTCCGGACTCCCCCGTCAGCCGATCCGCGACGCGCTCGGTCGCGGTGAAGCCGGGCGCCACCGAGGTGACCGCGATCCCGTGCGGGGCAAGGGATACGGCGAGCGACTGACCGAACGCGTGCAGCGCCGCCTTGCTCGCGCCGTACGCGGGATGATCGGGCTCGCCGCGGAACGCGCCCCGCGAGCCGATGTTGACGATCCGGCCGGACACGCCGCGGTCGATCATGTGCCGGGCCACGCAATAGGTGACGTTCGCCGCGCCAAGGAGGTTGACGTCGACCATGCGCCGCCAGATCCGCTGCCAGTCCACATAGGACACGTCGGCCACGGCGTGCGCGGTGGCCTCGGAGGTCGCGACGGCGGCATTGTTGACGAGCACGTCGACACCGTCGAGAGCTTCCTCCGCGGTGTCGGCGATACCTTGCGCCACAACGGGATCACCGAGATCGCCCGAGACGAGGACGTGTCCTTCCCCTGGCAGCGAGGCACAGGTTTCCTCGGCATCCTCGACACGGGAGCCGTAGTGGACCGCGATCCGGTGGCCCTGTTCGGCGAACGCCCGCGCGACGGCGCGTCCGATACCGCGTGACGCGCCGGTGACGAGAACGCCGGTCATCGGGCGAACAACTGCGACTCGTCACGGAAAGCCTTGAATTCCAAGGCGTTCCCGGCCGGATCGTGCAGGAACATCGTCCACTGCTCGCCCGGCTCCCGGGCGAACCGCCGGTACGGCTCGATGACGAACCGGGTGTCCGCGTCCTTCAGCCGCCCGGCCAGCACGTGGAACGCGTCGACGTCCAGCACGAGGCCGAAGTGCGGCACCGGCACCTCATGGCCGTCGACGGGGTTGCGCCCGGCCTCGGCCCGCGCACCCGGCACGACGTGTGTGACCACCTGGTGGCCGTGGAAATCCCAGTCCACCCACTGGTCGGCGGACCGGCCCTCGGTTAGGCCAAGCACACCCCCGTAGAACTCACGGGCGCGGCCGAGGTCGTCGACGGGGATGGCGAGATGGAAGGCGGGACGGCTGCTCATGGCACTCCTTCGAGTCGGGATGCCCTCACCTTGACTCGTTCATGTTCGAATGTCAACATTAGGACATGAACGCCACACCGCTGCGGCCCGCGGCTCGTCGCGGGCTCGCCGACGAGGCAGCCGACCGGGTCCGCGAAGCGATCTTCGGCGGCCATTTCCCGCCCGGCTCCCCGCTGCGCGAGGTCGAACTGGCCGCGTCGCTGGGGATCAGCCGCGGATCGGTACGTGAAGGCTTAGCGGTGCTGGAGCGCGAAGGGCTGGTCCGCGGCGGCTGGCATCGCCCGACGACGGTGACCGAGGTGACCGCGGCCGACGTCGAGGAGGTGTACTCGGTCCGCGCCGCGCTGGACCGGCTGGCCGCGCTCACCGCACGGACGAAAGCCACCGCCGAGGATTTCGCCGAGCTGGACGAGCTGGTCGCCGCGATGGCAGGCGAGGCGGGCGCGGACGCCGACGGTCCCCGTCTGCTCGCGCTGGACATCGCCTTCCACGACCGGATCTACGCGGCCGCGGGCAACCGCAGGCTCACCGAGGCGTGGCAGGCCGTGCGCTCGCAGGTGTTCCTGTTCCAGCTCCAGCGGATCTCGCTCGGTCACGCGCACTACCAGAGCCGCGTCGTCGCCGAACATCGCGAACTGGCGGCGCTGTTGCGGGACGGCGACCCGGACGAACTCGCCCGCGTCGCCGAGGAACACGTCGATTCCGCGCGCCGCAACCTGCTCACCGGCCTGAGCTGAAGGGGACTTTCCTCTCGTTAGCCGCACTGAAGGGCGCTTTCCTCGCGTCTTATGCGACGAAAGTCCCCTTCAGCCCACCGGCGTTTCGGCACCGCGGGCGGCGGCGAGCGCGGCCTCGATCTTGCGGTTGCTGGTCATGCTCGCGGTCACGATCGTCATCGTCGCGAGCACGGCCGCACCCGCGATGTAGGGCGCCCGGACCCCGGCGTTGCTCGCCAGCCAACCGCCGAGCAGCGCGCCGACCGGTCCCGCCGAGACCGACACCAGCCGCGACGCCGCTATGACGCGGCCCAGCAGCCGTTCGGGGACGATCGCCTGACGCACCGACGGCCCGAGCACCATGGTGGCCGCCATCCCGCAGCCGCACACCGCGTACGCGACTCCGGCCAGCACAGCATTGGGCGCCAGGCCCATCCCGAGCACCGCCGAGGCCTCGATCGCCGCCGTCGCGGTCAGCGCTCCCCCGGTGCCCAGCAGCCGTTCCAGCGGACCGGCGAGGAACGCGCCGAGCAGTCCGCCGACCGCCTCCGTCGTCAGCAGCACGCCGTATCCGGTGGCATCCAGACGCAGCGCGTCCCTGGCATACAGCACCATCACCGCGGCCGCGGCGGCGAAGGCGAAGTTTCCCACGGCGGGCCGCAGCGCGAGCCCGAGCAGGATCCGATCCCGTACGAGGTAACGCGCCCCTTCCCGCGCGGCTGTCCACAGTGGACGACGCGCCGCCTCGTCCGCCGGTGCGGGCGGGAGTGTCCGGATCAGCACCGCGCTCAGCACGAACGACGTCGCGTCGACGGCGAACGGCACCATCCGGCCCAGCGCGAACAACGCACTGCCCGCTGGCGGACCGACAAAGCTCTCGCCCGTCGTCTGCGCACCACGCAACCAGGCATTCGCACGCCGCAACGAAGGCTGGTCGCGGCCGAGCAGCGTCGGCAGGTACGCCTGGGCCGCGGTGTCGAAGAAGACCTGTCCGAGGCCGAGGAGGAACGCGAGCACCATCAGCGCCGGGATCCCGAGTACGCCGGAAACCCCTGCCACGACGGCGATTCCCAGCAGCACGGCCCGCGCGAGGTCGGCGATCCACATCGTGCGCCTGCGGTCCCAGCGGTCGACCAGCGCCCCGCAGAACAACCCGCACAGCGGCCACGGCAGCATGACCGCGAAGGTCACCAGGCTGACCACCATCGGATCGCCGGAGATCCCGACCGCCAGCAGCGGCGCCGCCGCGAAGAGGACACCATCGCCCACAGTGGACACCGCGGACGCCGCCCACAACCGGCCAAAAGATCTCGGCAGCTTCGCGCTCATGCGATCGACTCGCTTCGCGAGACAGTATCGAATCCCTTTTGGCGCATGACATCTATGATTCGCTCGCAAGCATCGCTCATGTCGCGTCCACCGAACCGGGATCCCGCGGCCGGAAGAACATGACGGCGACGCTCGCGGCGTCCTCCTCGCTGTCCCGTGCTTCGCCGATCTCGTCCAGCAGAGCACGCAATCGTTCGCTGAATTCCTCGAACTTCGCCTCGCTGATGCGGGTGTGCTGCATGCGCACCAACCGGGGCGAGTTCTCCGGCGCCTCGGCGAGATCCGCCAAAGCGTGCCCCATCACGACGTCGGACTGGCCCGGTGCCGGTTCGGGCAGCACGATCCGCCGGGCCGCGTGGGCGTAGTAGCGCTCGACGACCCCGCGGACCTTGTTGGTCCGGACCACCTTGATCAGGCCGGCCCGCTCCAGCGTCCGCACGTGGTGGCTGGAGCTGCCCTTGGCCAGCCCCAGCCGCTCGGCGATCTGCGTGATCGTCGCCGGCCCGTCCCGCAGCACGGCCAGGATCCGGTGCCGCACGAGATTGCTCACGGCACGAAGTTGCTCGGTGGTCTCGACGCGCACGACGTCGGCTTCGGATTCTCCGGACTCCCCAGTCACGAGGATGAATGGTCAAGGGTTCTTGACCATTTGTCAAGCGGTCAGCCGAAGAGCTGGACGACCTTGCGGATCAGCTCGTAGACGCCGTAGGCGAAGGGCAGCACGACCCAGGCCCAGGCGAGCACGATGAGCCAGGCTTTCGGTGGGGTGTGCTCACTCATGCCGCCTCACTCCTCGCCTCGATGGCATCCGCCGCAGCGGGCTCGTGGAACTTCGGATTGACCGGCCGGACCAGCTCGTTGGCGACGAAGCCCACCACGAGCAGGCCGATCATGATGAAGAACGACAACGTGTAGAGCGCGGGCCCGGACTTCCCCGCCGACTTCTCGCCGTCCGCGATCGCGTTGACGATCAGCGGGCCCAGCACGCCCGCCATCGACCACGCGGTGAGCAGCCTGCCGTGGATCGCGCCGACCTGGTAGGTGCCGAAGAGGTCCTTCAGGTACGCCGGGATGGTCGAGAAACCGCCGCCGTAGAAGGACAGGATCACCATCGCGCACAGCACGAACAGCAGCTTGGAGGTGTTCGTCGTCAGCGCGATGACGAGGTACAGCAGCGCGCCGAGGCCGAGGTAGAGCCGGTAGATGTTCTTGCGCCCCACCAGGTCCGAAGTGGACGACCAGACGAACCGGCCGAGCATGTTCGTCAGTGAGAGCAACGCCACGAACCCGGCGGCCGCCGCCGCGCCGACCGGCGTCGAGGTCGCCTTGAAGAAGTCGGTGATCATCGGTGCGGCCTTCTCGAGGATGCCGATGCCCGCGGTGACGTTGAAGCACAGGATCACCCACAGGAGCCAGAACTGCGGGGTCTTGATCGCGTTGGCCGCGGACACGTTCGCGGTGGTGATCATCGCGGTGCCGTGATCGGTCTTCGGCTCCCAGCCCTTCGGCCGCCAGTCGTCGGCGGGCACCCGGACGAGCAGCACCCCGAACGCCATGAACACCGCGTAGACCAGGCCGTGCACCAGGAATGCCGTCGCCACCACGCCGACGGACCAGGACGCGGGATTCGTGCCGAGCATCGAGGACGACCACGGCGAGGCGATGAGCGCGCCGCCACCGAAGCCCATGATCGCGATGCCGGTGGCCATCCCCGGCCGGTCCGGGAACCACTTGATCAGCGTCGAGACCGGGGAGATGTAGCCGATGCCGAGCCCGACGCCGCCGATCCCGCCGTAGCCGAGCACCACCAGCCAGTACTGCTTCGTGGCCACGCCGAGCGCCGCGAGCAGGAACCCCGAGCTAAAGCAGGAGGCGGAGACGAACATCGCCCAGCGCGGCCCGTTGCGCTCGACCAGTGTGCCGCCGAACGCGGCGGACAGCCCGAGCATGACGATGCCCAGCTGGAACGGCAGGGCGCTCTGCGTGCCGGTGAGCCCGAGGGTCTTCTCCAGCGGGGGTTTGAACACGCTCCACGCGTAGGCCTGGCCGATCGAAAGGTGGACCGACAGCGCCGCGGGCGGGACCAGCCAGCGGGTCCAACCGGACGGTGCGACGATGCGGGAGCGGCCCAAGAAGCCAAGGCCCATCGGATGCCTCCGTACTCTGGGGTGGTGCAGGGAATGTATTACCCGAATCGGCGTGTTGCACCCTCAGCGGGCCGAAAGGTTCGGCAAGTCGGGCGAAAGGTATGGACCGGATGGGCAGGGTGACGGTACGCAGGCCGGTGCGGCGGCTGACCGCGACCGGGCTGCGGCAGCGGCCGGACACGCTGGCGGCGGAGGAACCGCTGGAACTGCGTGTCGGCGGCAAGGCGCTCGCCGTGACCATGCGCACACCCGGCAACGACGTCGAGCTCGCCCACGGCTTCCTGCTGTCGGAGGGCGTGCTCGGCTCCCGTGAGGACATCGCCACCGCCCGCTACTGCGACGGCGTCGACGATCAGGGCCGCAACACCTACAACGTGCTCGACCTGGCGCTGGCCCCCGGGGTCCCGGCACCCGAGACGGGCGTGGAACGCAACTTCTACACGACGTCCTCCTGCGGTGTCTGCGGCAAGGCGGCCCTCGACGCCGTCAAGCTGCGGAGCCGCTTCTCCCCCGCCACCGCCCCCCTCGCCGTCAAGAGCGACGTCCTCGCCACTCTTCCGGATGCCTTGCGCGCCAAGCAAAAGGTCTTCTCCAGCACCGGCGGGCTGCACGCGGCCGCCCTGTTCACCGCCGACGGCACGCTGGTGGCCGTCCGCGAGGACGTCGGCAGGCACAACGCCGTCGACAAGGTGCTGGGCTGGGCCCTGCTCGAAGACCGGATCCCGGCGGGCGACCTCGGCCTGCTGGTGTCCGGCCGGGCCTCGTTCGAACTCGTGCAGAAGGCGGCGATGGCCGGTGTCGGCCTGCTGGCCGCGGTGTCGGCGCCCTCCTCGCTGGCGGTGGAACTGGCCGAGGAGAACGGCATCACGCTGGTCGGATTCCTGCGCGGGGAAAGCATGAACCTGTACACCGGCGACCACCGCGTCCTCGTCTGACGAGACACGGCCCCGGAGAAGTCCACAGAGGACAGACGCGCGGAAAGCCCGCGGCGGCTACCGAGGACCCTTCGGATCGAAGGCTTGCGCCACGGCGAGGCTGTCCTCGTAGACGTGATGCCGGGTGACCAGGCCGTCTTCGACGGTGAGGTGCAGGGCGAACCGTGCGCGGTAGGCGCGTCCGGTGGACCGGGCGGTCTGGCGGATCTCGCCGAGCACGACCGCCTCGTCCCCGTCGACGAGGATGCGCTCGACCTCGGTGGCCACGGCCTCCGGCACGTGGTTTTCGGCGAGTTCGCGGTAGTGCGCGGCGGCGTCGGCGCGGGTCGAACGGTGGCGGATCCACGGGGTCGCCGCCCGGCCGTGTTCGTGGTCCGGCCAGTCCAGTTTCCAATCGCCGTGCTCGGCGTACAGTTCCGCGATGCGCTCGGGGTCGCCTTCGCCGATCCGGCGCAGCAGTTCGTCCACCACGGCACGCGTGGTCGTGGGCACGGACACGGTCATCCTCGGTTCCTCCAGTCCGGAAGCTCGCACCTCCCGACACGAGGCGCGCAGCGCGAAGAGCACCATGATCACCGGCACCGGCGATCCCCGGCAATTACCTCCGGGGTAAAGCCCGCGGCTACGCTCGGCGAGGAACGGAATCCCTTCCCCAGAGGACATCGTGAAGATCATCGACAAGATCGCGTGGCTCCGCCTCGACGACGGCAAGATCCTCAGCACGCGCTCGCGAGGCAAGGACGTCTACTACTTTCCCGGCGGCAAACGGGAACCCGGCGAGTCCGATCTGGACACTCTCGTCCGGGAGATCGACGAGGAGCTGGCGGTCACCATCGACCGCGCCACCGCACGCCACGTGGGCACCTTCGAGGCCCAGGCACACGGTCACGACACCGGGATCACGGTCCGGATGACCTGCTACACCGCCGAATACGACGGCGTCCTCGTGCCCAGCAGCGAAATCGAGGAGATCGTCTGGTTCACCTACGCCGACCGCGACCGCGTGTCCCCGGTCGACCAGGTGATCTTCGACCACCTCAGCGCGGCCGGGCTGCTCACTCGGTAGGCGCCCAGTTGCCGTGGAAGCCGTGCGGCACGCGGTCCGGCAGGTGGATCGCGCCGACGGTTTCCAGGGTCGCCGCGTCGAGCAGCGTCAGGTCACTGCGCTGCGTCGCCGCGTCGAACACGAAGCCCATCAGCACCCCGTCGTCCTCCGCGGCGCCGGCCGAGGCGGGCACGAACACGAACTCCCCCGGCTGCCGCCCGCGCCCGAAAGACCGCACGGCGGAAGAACCCGCCTCGAAATCGTGCTTGTACAGCGCGTCCGACGGCGTCGCGCCGTCCTCAGCGGCCACCGAGTAGCCGTAGCGGTGGCGGCGGCCCACGAGGCGTTCGTCGACGCGCGGGAATTCCTGGCCGCGGTCGTCGAGCCGCTCTTCGAGGACCTTGCCCGCGGTCAGGTCCACGGTCCAGCGGTCCAGGGTCGGCGCGCCCTCGCCAGGGCCGTGCAGCTGGCTGTCGAACATCTTCGGATGCCGCACGACGTCCAGGACGATGCCGTCGCCCTCGTCGTAGGCGTTGAGCGGGTGGAAGACGTAGCACGGCTCGACCTCGAACCAGCGAACGTCGGCGTTGCCGCCTTCGCGCGGCATGACCCCGATCCTCGCGGGGTATCGCGGGTTCCAGCGGTACGGCAGATCGCCGTTCGACGCGATCTTCCCGGCGGCGCGCGCCGAGATCGGGTCCGGGATCCGCACACGCCCGAGCATTGCCGAGACGACCAGCTTCGCCGGCGTACGCAGGATCGGCGGCACCGTCAGGTTGACCGCGGCCTCGGCGTTGAACGTCACCGGCAGGTCGTAGAAGACGACATGGTTTTCGGTCAGGGAGAAGTCGTGCATCATCGGTGAGCCGGTCACCTCGATGTCGACCGTGCGGCGCGCGTGTCCGTGCACGTCGATCACCGAGTACTGCACGCGGTTGCCGTTCCCGAAGAAGTACGAGACGGCGTGGAGCTCGCCGGTTTCCGGATCGCGCTTCGGGTGCGCCGTGTAGCCGCCGGGCAGGGTGCCGTCGAAATCGCACTGGCCCACGGTGTCCAGCTCGTCGGTCAGCTCATAAGCGGCGACGCCCGCCTCGATCAGCGCGAGGGTCTTGCCTGCGTGGCTGATCACGTTCGTGTTGGCGCCGATCGCGCTGAACCCGCACTCCGGTCCCGGTGTCCGCCTGCCGTCGAGGAGTTCGGCGACATACGGATTGCGGACCCACCGGTTGCGGTACCACTCGGCCCGCCCGTCCCGCAGCCGGACGCCGTGCACCATGCCGTCGCCCATGAACCAGTGGTAGGTGGCCGGGTCCACCTCCGAGAGCGGGTTCGGCCCGTTGCGCAGGTAACGGCCGTCCAGATACTCGGGGATCCGCCCGGTCACCTCGAGTTCGGTGATCGTGTGCTCCTGGCTGACCGGAGCGAAGTTGCCTTCGAGGAACTGGTTGCCCATGACGATCCTTCTTCCCGCACGCCCATAACCCTGTTATGCCCCAGGTATAACAGGGTTATGGGATACTGGCAAGCATGAGCGACAAGCCCCGCGCCGCTGAGACCAAGGCCCGGCTGATCGACGCGGCCATCCGGCTGCTGTCCGACGGCGGCCCCGAAGCGCTCCAGGCCCGCAAGCTCGCCGCCGAAGTGGGCGCGTCGACGATGGCCGTCTACACCCACTTCGGCGGGATGGGCGCGCTGGTCGACGCGGTCGCCAGGGAGGGCTTCCTCCGGCTGTCGGCGCATATGGCGCGGGTCGCCGAGACCGACGACCCGGTGGCGGACCTGTTCAGGCTCGCCCTCGCCTACCGGCGCGCCGCGGCCGAGAACCCCCAGCTGTTCGCGGTCACCTTCGGCCAGTCCGCTCCCAGCGGGCAACGGGCCCAGCTCACCGACCTGACCAGCGAAGCGGGCCGGTCCGAACCCCATGAGGGCATCGAGGCCTTCGGCTACCTCCTGCGCGGCGCCGAGCGCGCCATCGAAGCCGGCCGCTTCAAGGCAACCGATCCGCTCGCCGCCGCGTTTCAGTTGTGGAGCGCATTACACGGTTTCGTCACTTTGGAGACATCGGGTCACTTCGGCACCACGGACCACGGGGTTGATCACGTTCTGTTACCGCTCAGCGTCACGCTGGCAGTGGGTCTCGGGGACAGCCCCGAGGCGGCGAAGGCCTCGAGTGAGGTGGCTATCACCGGATGGCGGGAAGCCATCGGAAACGTCGGTGGGTCGTGCGACGATGTCCAGGTCAAGGGGCAATCGGAGGGACAGGGCTAGGTGAAGGAAGACGACGGTGCCCGGCAGGGCACCGCCGGGGACGGCGAGCACGCGACGGCTCGCCGGGTTCGTGGTGCCCGCACCTGGCTCAGCCGCCGCTCGGTACTGATCGCGGGAGCTTCGGGACTCGCTGTAACCGGCCTCGCGGCGGGCACGGCCACCGGCCAGATGCCGTTCGGCAACGCGCTGCAGCGCGCGATCGGCGTCGCGTCGTCCAACCCCGCGACCCAGCTCGGCGCCCCTCGGGTGGAGCGGGTCTATTCCCACGCGCGTGGCCGCGAGGTCGACCTGGTGCTCATGCTGCCGACCAAGGTGCACCAGCCCGGCCTGCCGATGTCGCTCCTGTTGCACGGCCTGCACGGCAACGCCCGTAGCGCGGCCCCGACCGGCCTGCTCAAGCAGCTCAGCAGCGAGGTCGCCCGCAAGGCGGTGCCCGCGTACGGCTTCGTCGCCGTCGACGGCGGTGACAACTACTGGCACGAGGTGCGCCGCGGCGACGACCCGATGGCGATGCTGCTCGAAGAGGTCCCGCAGTGGCTGAAGGCCCGTGGCCTCGCCGGCCGGGACGGGTTGCCGTTCGCCTGCACCGGCCTGTCGATGGGCGGGTTCGGCGCGCTGCTCTACACGCGGCGCCGGGTGGAACGCCGCCAGCCGCCCGCCGCGGTCGCGGCACTGGCGCCCGCGTTGATGACGTCGTGGACCGAGATGAACAAGCGGCACGCGTTCCGGGACGCGGCCGACTGGGGTTCGATGGATCCGCTGCGCTTCGTCAACCAGATCAAGAGCGTGCCCGCCGGGATCTGGTGCGGTACCGAGGATTCCTTCATCACCGGCGTCCGCCGCTACATCGCCGAGTCCCAGCCGATGGTCGCCTACACCGCGCGAGGCAAGCACGGCGACTCGTTCAACCGCACCGTGGTGCCGAGCGTGGTGGGCTTCCTCGGGAAGCACGTGCCGCGGACGGCGTGACGCGCGGCGGTCAGCAGGTCAGGAGACCCAGCGCGCGATCACGGACATCAGCCAGAACCCGAGGGCCGTGGCCACCACGAAGAACAGCGACCAGGTGAGCAACGGGCCGCGGCTGTCCCGCACGTCCCGGATGCGCCACAGCGTGTAGCCCGAAACCGCGAACAACGGGAGCGGGAGCAGCGGCAGCGGCGACAGCCGGGTGACGACGGCGACCAGGCAGGTGCCGGTGAACACGACGAGCATGCCCAGCAGTGCCTTGTGCAGCCACGGGAACCGCCGGTACATCGAGAAGACCACGCGCTCGCTGAGCTCGCGGATACCGCCCACCTCACCGTCGGACTCGACGGCTCTGGCGGGTTCGGCGGCCTGGTTCTCCCCGCCGGGTGCGGTCAGCGGCACGGTGTCTTCCTGGGCTGTGTCATCCCGAAAGAGGGCGGTCATCCTGAAATTCTCTCAGAGCCCCCGAACGGGGCAGCCGGCACTAGGCCGACTTCTCCCCGCGCTCGCTGCGGGCCCGCCGCGACGGCTGCCGCGCGACGATCGTCGGGTTCACGTTCTCACGCACGGTCTGCTCGGTGATCACGACCTTCGCCACGTCGTCGCGGCTCGGGATGTCGTACATGACCGGCTGCAGCACCTCTTCCATGATGGCGCGCAGACCACGGGCACCGGTACCGCGCAGCACCGCCTGGTCGGCGATCGCCTCGAGCGCGGTCTTGGTGAACTCGAGCTCGACGTTGTCCATCTCGAAGAGCTTCTTGTACTGCTTGACCAGCGCGTTGCGCGGCTGGGTCAGGATCGAGACCAGCGAGTCCTTGTCCAGGTGGTTGACCGTGGCGACCACCGGCAATCGGCCGATGAACTCCGGGATCAGCCCGAACTTGATCAGGTCCTCCGGCATGGTCTCGGAGAAGATGTCGCTCTCCTCGATCTCGGCCTTGGTGCGGATCTCCGCGCCGAAGCCGAGGCCGCGCTTGCCGACCCGCTCGTTGATGATCTTCTCCAGCCCGGCGAACGCGCCGGCCACGATGAACAGCACGTTCGTCGTGTCGATCTGGATGAACTCCTGGTGCGGGTGCTTGCGGCCGCCCTGCGGCGGCACCGAGGCGGTGGTGCCCTCGAGGATCTTCAGCAGCGCCTGCTGCACACCCTCGCCGGACACGTCGCGGGTGATCGACGGGTTCTCCGACTTGCGGGCGATCTTGTCGACCTCGTCGATGTAGATGATGCCGGTCTCGGCGCGCTTGACGTCGTAGTCGGCGGCCTGGATCAGCTTGAGGAGGATGTTCTCGACGTCCTCGCCGACGTACCCGGCCTCGGTGAGCGCGGTGGCGTCCGCGATGGCGAACGGCACGTTCAGCAGCTTGGCCAGCGTCTGCGCGAGGTAGGTCTTGCCGCAGCCGGTGGGGCCGAGCATCAGGATGTTCGACTTCGCCAGCTCGACGGACTCCTCCTTGGAGTCCTTCGGCCCGGCCTTGTCGTCGGCCTGGATGCGCTTGTAGTGGTTGTAGACCGCCACCGCGAGGGTCCGCTTGGCGTCGTCCTGGCCGATGATGTACTGCTCGAGGAACTCGTGGATGTCCGCGGGCTTGGGCAGCTCGTCGAGTTTGACGTCACCCGCCTCGGCCAGCTCCTCCTCGATGATCTCGTTGCAGAGGTCGATGCACTCATCGCAGATGTAGACGCCGGGCCCGGCAATGAGCTTCTTCACCTGCTTCTGGCTCTTCCCGCAAAAAGAGCATTTCAGCAGGTCTCCGCCGTCACCGATCCGTGCCATGGCCGTTGACCTCGTCCCCTCCGGCGCGGGGGTCCGCGCCTGACTGTGTTGCCGCCCACCCGGTCACCCGCGACCAGGTGGAGCCTCACGCATTGCCACTGACGGTACCCGTCCGACACCGCGAGCGGGAACACCCGCGGCCCCAACCGAGCAAGCCAGAGAACGACACTAAACCAGGAAGCCGGTGCATGTCGTCTTCTCGACACGCACCGGCCCGGCGGATCTAGTTGGCCGACCCCTTACGGTACGGCAGCACCTCGTCGATGATGCCGTACGCGAGCGACTCTTCGGCGGTGAGGATCTTGTCCCGCTCGATGTCGGCCTTGATCTGCTCGACGTCCTTGCCCGTGTGCTTGGCCAGGATAACCTCCATCTGGCGCCGCACCCGCTGGATCTCGTTGGCCTGGATCTCCAGGTCGGAAACCTGGCCGTAGGTGCCCTCGGTGGCGGGCTGGTGGATCAGCACGCGGGCGTTGGGCAGCGCGAGGCGCTTGCCCTTGGTGCCGGCGGCCAGCAGCACCGCGGCGGCCGAGGCGGCCTGGCCGAGGCAGACGGTCTGGATGTCCGGGCGGACGAACTGCATGGTGTCGTAGATCGCCATCAGCGAGGTGAACGAACCACCCGGCGAGTTGATGTACATGCTGATGTCGCGGTCCGGGTCCTCGTGCTCGAGGTGCAGCAGCTGGGCCATCACGTCGTTGGCCGACGCGTCGTCCACCTGCACGCCGAGGAAGATCGTCCGCTCCTCGTACAGCTTGTTGTACGGGTTGGACTCCTTGACGCCGTAGCTCGTGCGCTCCACGTAGGACGGGAGGATGTACCGCGACTGGGGGACGTTGCCGGCCGGGAAGTCACCCGGGAGCCGGAAGTTGCTCATGAGAGGTCTCCTGTGTGCCTTCGCGCTCAGTTGGTCGAGTTCGGACGGTTGCCCGCGGTCAGCACGTGGTCGACGAAGCCGTAGTCCTTCGCCTCCTGCGCGGTGAACCAGCGGTCGCGGTCGCCGTCCTTGATGATCTGCTCGACGGTCTGCCCGGTCTGCTCGGCCGTGATCTTGGCCAGCTCCTGCTTCCACTTGTTGAACACCTCGGCCTGGATGGCGATGTCGGAGGCGGTACCGCCGACACCGGCCGAGGGCTGGTGCATGAGGATGCGGGCGTGCGGCAGCGCGTACCGCTTGCCCGGGGTCCCCGAGGAGAGCAGGAACTGCCCCATGGAAGCCGCCATGCCCATCGCGTAGGTCGCGACGTCCGGGCGGATCAGCTGCATGGTGTCGTAGATGGCGAACCCGGCGGTCACCGAGCCACCCGGCGAGTTGATGTAGAAGGTGATGTCGGACTCGGAGTCGTCCGCGTCGAGCAGCAACAGCTGCGCGGTGATCCGGTTGGCGACCTCGTCGTTCACCTCGGAACCGAGGACCACGATGCGCTCGGAGAGCAACCGCTCGAACACCGAGTCGGTCAGGGTGAGCCCCGCGGTGCCGGTCCGGGCCTCGGGCTTGTGCTGCGTCACGTCTGCCTGCCTTTTCGCCGCCGACGGCCCTCTGTGTCCCAGCGGGCCGCCTCGTTTCCAGATGCTCAAGATCTTGCAATCGACCCTAACGAACTCGGGCGGTGCAGAATGCCTGACACCGCCCGAGTTCGCTCAGAGCTTCATGAGGAGATCACTCCGCCGGAGTCTTCGCCGTCTCCTCGGTGACCTGCGTCTCCTCGGTTGCCCCGGCATCCGCCTCGGGGGTCTCCTCACCGAACAGCTCGGTGAGGTCGACCTCGGCGCCGGAGGCGTCGGTCACGGTGGCCTTGCGGACGACCGAGGCGAGCGCCTTGCCGCGGCGGACGTCGGCGAAGATCGCGCTCAGCTGACCGGACTGCTGGGCCCGCTGGACGTACTCGTCGGGGCTGATGCCGAAGCGCTGGGCCTGGTAGATGATCCGCTCGGTGAGCTCGCCGTCGTTGACCGAGGTCTTCTCCTCGTCGGCGATGGTGTCGAGCAGCAGCTGCGTGCGGACGGCCTTCTCGGACTCGGTGCGGACCTCGTCGTTGAACTCGTCCAGCGTGCGGCCCTCGGCTTCCAGGGCCTTGGCGAACTGCGCCTCGTCGTGGTCGAACGGGTGGACCGCGTCGTGCTTGCGGTTCTCGATCTCGGACTCGAGGACCTTCTCCGGGATCGGGACCTCGGTGCGCTCGAGCAGCTCGTCGAGGACCTTGTCACGGGCCTGGACGCCCTGCTGCATCTTCTTGACGCGGCCCAGCCGCTCGCGCAGATCGGCCTTCAGCTCGTCCAGCGTGTCGAACTCGCTGGCGAGCTGGGCGAACTCGTCGTCGGCCTCGGGCAGCTCGCGCTGCTTGACGGTCTGGACGGTCACCGTGACCTCGGCGTCCTTGCCGGCGTGCTCACCGGCGACGAGCTGGGTGGTGAACGACTTGGTCTCGCCGGCGTTCGCGCCGATGATCGCGTCGTCGATGCCGTCGACCAGCTGACCGGAGCCGATCTCGTAGGACAGCCCCGTGGTGGAGGCCTCCTCGACGGCCTGGCCGTCCACGGTGGCGGCGAGGTCGATCGAGACGAAGTCGCCGTTCTCGGCCGGGCGCTCGACACCGGTCAGGGTGCCGAAGCGGGCACGCAGCTCGTCGAGCTGCTCGTCGACCTCGGCGTCGGTCAGCTCGACATCGTCGACGCTGATCGTGAGGCCTTCGAGGTCGGGCAGGGTGATCGCCGGGCGGACGTCGACCTCCGCGGTGAACTCCAGGACCTCGCGGTCCTCGAGCTTGGTCACCTCGAACTCGGGCTGGCCCAGCGTGCGGACCTCGCCGGCGCGGACGGCCTCGATGTACTTGGCCGGGATGGCCTCGTTGACGACCTCGTCGAGCACCGGGGCGCGCCCGATCCGGCTTTCCAGGACGCGAGCGGGTGCCTTTCCGGGCCGGAAACCGGGGATGCGCACCTGCTGGGCGATCTTGCGGTACGCGGCGTCGAAGTTCGGCTTGAGCTCGTCGAACGGCACCTCGACATTGATCTTGACTCGCGTCGGGCTGAGCTGCTCGACGGTGCTCTTCAAGGTCTTCTCCTCGAGCGGTAAACGATGTGAGTGGTCAATCCATGCGAATTGCCCCGGTCACCTGCTACGGACCGGGAGAACCGAGTCTAGGCCAGCCGCCTGCCGCCACCCGGTCCGGGGGCGCCGGATCGTCCGCGGGGCGTGTCCCGTCGCGCGAGCGGGGGTGCCGGGGCCTAAGGTCGGCCTCCCGGACCGCGTTCCTGGACACTCCGTGTCACTGCCTTTACGCTGTGTCAATAGCCCTCTCCGAGGAGGTCGGATGGCTGTGCCGGATCCGTTGCGGTACCCGATGCGCCGACGGGCGGACGGGCAGTTCGAGCGGGTCTCGTGGCGGGTCGCGCTCGCCGAGATCGGCGGGCGGCTGCGGCGGCTGGTGCGCGCCCACGGCGGCGGCGCGGTGGGCTGGTACTTCGGCGACCCGCTCGCCTTCTCCCGCACGGAACCGGCGGAACCGCCGTGGCACGAGGACTTTCTGCGCGCGCTCGGCACCGGGCACGTCTACTCGGCCGGGGCGCAGGACATCACCAACCGGTTCGTCGCGAGTCACCTCCTCTATGGGCCGACGCACCGGGTGCCGGTCCCCGACCTCGCCCGCACGGACCTCGTCCTCGCGCTCGGCGCGGGCCCGGCGGACGGCCCGGAAGCGCCGAGGATCCGGAAGCAGCTGCGGGCGGTGACCGGCTGCGGCGGACGGGTCGTGGTGCTGGATCCGGTGCGGTCGGAGACGGCACGGGCGTTCGAGCACGTCCCGCTGCTGCCCGACGGCGACCCCTGGCTGCTGCTGGCACTGCTGAACGTGATCTTCGCCGAGGGCAGGGAACACGTCAGGACACTGCACCGGACCGTCGGCGCCGAAACGCTGCGCCGCATCGTGACCCCGCACACCCCGGAAGCCACCGAATGGCACACCGGCGTCCCCGCCGACCGCGTGCGCGGGCTCGCGCGGGAGATCGCCCGCGCCGAACGTGCCGTCGTCTACGGCCGCGCCGGGACGTGCGCCGGGCCGTTCGGCCCGCTCGTCGCCTTCCTGCTCGACGCCGTCACGATCGTCACCGGCCACCTCGACAGCGAGGGCGGCCTGGTGGCCGATCGCGAGGCGTTCCCGCTGGAGACGATCGCCGAACGCGCCGGGCTGCTCGGCGCCCCGGCGGGCGGCACGCTCGACGTGCTGGGCACACTCCCCGCGGCCATGCTCGCCGTGAAGTCCACCTCACCCGGCCCGGACCGGCTGCGGGCGCTGTTCGGCTCCGACGGCAACCCCGCGCTGGCGGCACCCGACGCCGCCGAACTGGAGTCCGCGATGCGGGGGCTCGACCTGTTCGTGTCGATGGGCCGGTACCTCGACGACACCAGCAGGCTCGCCCACTACCTGCTGCCGACCACTCCCTGTCCGGACGCGGACGGCGAGGCACGCACGGAACAACGGATCGTCGAGGATCTCGCGCTGCGGGCCGGAATCGTGCCGGTACTCCCCGCCGTGCTGCACCGGATCGGCCGTCCGCTGGCGGATTTCCGGCACCGCCGGGGCACTTCCGTCGTGACGCGAGCCGAACCGGCCGACGGCGGCTACCTGTTCGGCGAACCGCCCGGCCCGCGGATTCCGGTGCCCGCGCGACGAGTCCGGCTGGCACCGCCGGTGATCGTGGCCGAGGTCACCCGCCTCTCCGAACGCTCCGACACCGTGCCCGCCGTGCCGCTGAAGGAGATCGCGGTCCACGCCGAGAACGCCTGGCTGTACGACGAAACCCTGATGCGGCGCGCGCGGCGGCTGGCCCCGCGTGCCGCGTCGACGTGACCGGGCCGAAATCGGCCACACAGCCGCTTCACAGGCAGTACACATCGGACGCACACGGCGCCCGCGCACGCTCGAACCATGGCAGCACCGGCGAGGACGGAGACGCGCCGGTGGCACCGGCTCGCCCGGCTTCCGCTGCGCACGAAGCTCATCGCGTCGATGCTGCTCCTGCTCACCGTGGTCTGCCTGATCATCGGTGTCGTCAGCGAATTCGCGCTGAGTGCCTTCCTCACCCGGCAGACCGACAGCCAGCTCTACGCCGCCGCGGGCCGGGCGCGGGAGTTCGCCGCACGCGTGCCGTCCGGTGGCCCGCCGAGCGGACGCAGCCCGCTCAACGCGCCCGGACAGGCGGCGGGGACGGTGACCGCCCAGGTCTCCGACGGCGAAGTCGTCGACGCGGCAACACTTTCCGCACACGGCCAGCGACAGGAACTCACCGACGATCAGGAGGACGTGCTGCTGGCCGTCCCGGTCGACGGCAAGCCGTACACCCGGTCGCTGGGTGATCTCGGGGAGTACCGGCTGGCGGCGTTCGCCGTCCCCAGGGGCGTCGTCGTCACGGGCGTCCCGTTGAAGCCGATGCACGACACGCTGCTGACCGTCGGCCTGATCCTGTTCGGGGTCGCCGCGGCCGGGCTCGTCGGCGCGGGCTTCCTCGGCGCGTTCGCCGTCCGCCGCACACTGCGCCCGCTCGACCGCGTCGCCGCGACGGCGAGCCGGGTTTCCGAACTCCGGCTCGATCGCGGGCACGTGGCTCTCGAAATCCGGGTCCCGGCGGCGGACACCGATCCGCGGACCGAGGTCGGCCAGGTCGGCGCGGCGCTGAACCTCATGCTGGGCAACGTCTCGCAGGCGCTGGAAGCCCGTCATGCCAACGAAACCCGCGTACGCCGGTTCGTCGCGGACGCCAGCCATGAACTCCGGACTCCCCTGGCCGCGATCCGCGGTTACGCCGAACTCGCCGAACGGGGAAGCGCTCTCGTGCCCCCGGACGTCGCCCATTCGATGACCCGGATCCGGTCCGAAGCCGACCGGATGACCACGCTCGTCGAGGATCTGCTGCTGCTCGCCCGGCTCGACGCCGGCCGCCCGCTCGACGCCGGCGAGGTCGACCTGACCCGGCTGGTGGCCGACGCCGTCGGCGACGCGCACGTCGCCGGACCGGCGCACCACTGGCAGCTGCGGCTGCCGCCGCATCCGGTGCCGGTCTTCGGCGATGTCCAGCGGCTGCACCAGGTACTGGCGAACCTGCTCGCCAACGCCCGCACGCACACCCCGCCGGGCACGACCGTGGTCACCGCGCTGACGCTTTCACCGGAAGGAAGCCCAAACGGAAGCGCTGTCCTGACCGTCACCGACGACGGCCCCGGCATCGCGCCGGAGCTGCTGCCGAGCGTGTTCGAACGGTTCGCGCGCGGGGATTCCTCGCGCTCGCGGGCGGCGGGCAGCACCGGGCTCGGGATGGCGATCGCGGCCGCCGTCGTCACCGCGCACCACGGAACCATCGGAGTCCACAGTGGACCGGGCCGCACCGAGTTCACGGTGCGGTTACCGGTGGGCCCCCGCGGCGGTTTTCACCGTGGCTGACCGGACCGCCCGACGTACGCCTCGCCGCGCGGGGAAAGGCGATAGCCGACTTCGAGACTGAGCGTGAGGCCCAGATCCTTGAGCTTGCGGACATTCCGCTTGAACACCAGCAGATCGTCCCAGCCGAGTTCCGCGGCCAGCTCCGCCGCGCGACGTCCCGGGTGCGCGGCGATCGCGGCGAGTGTCTCGGCGGTCCACGCGCCACGCGGATTCGCTGCGTCGAACCGGGTCAGCCGCGCCTCGATGTCGGTGACGTCTTTTTCGGTCAGCTCGGCACTTTCGGCCAATCGCGTGCGCGGATCGGGCTCGTCGACGCGGTGGAAGCGGACGCGGTACAGCGGCGTCTCGGGGTTGCCCCGCAGATCGGCGATCAGGGCGGCACGATCTTCGTACCCGGCCTGGGCGGCGTCGGCGTCAGTGAGGTCGTCCTCGGTGACGTGCTCGACCGCGTCGACCTCGATCATGCCCGTACCGGTGCGGTAGCGGTGGCCCGCGATCGCCTTGTTGCGCGCCCAGCGGCGCACCATCAGCGTCACCGTGCCGGCCTCGATCCCGGCCCGCAGCCGCTGCTCGAACAACATGCGCCCATCGTACGGCCCGCGTCCGCCGGTCTCGCAGGTCCTTTGTGGACGGCGAGGTGCCGAAGGACGCCTTGCGTGCGTTCAGTGCACTGAAGGCGTCCTTCAGCACCGCCAACGCACTGAAGGCGTCCTTCAGCCCGGTCGGCCACGTCCGGGTGAAACCGGGCGAATGTGGGCTGCGCGACATCGGGAAGATCGTCAGGAATGCCTCACGAACGCCTCAGCCTTAGCACAGGAAAGAAGCGGATCCTGATCTCAAGGGGGTTCGCTCGGGCGAGGAGGACGCCATGATCGGGGTACGCCGGGGGCAGTACTGGCACACCGCCAGCGCGCGGGGTCCGCGCGCGAACAATGCCGACGCCGTCGGCGCGTACGCCGTGAAGGGCGGCCCGGGGCTCGTTTTCGCGCTCGCGGACGGCGTCGGCGATTCGCCCGACGCCGCCCGCGCGGCCCGCACCGCGGCGGCGACGGCGGCCCGCGCGAACATCGCGGACGGTCCGGTCGCGGCGATCCTGGCCGCCCAGCGCGCGGTGCACGCGCTCGGCGGAGACGGTGACGCGGTGCTCGTCGTCGCGATGCCGACGGCCACCGGCTACCGCATCGCCTGGGTCGGCGACGTGCGGGCGTACGCCTGGGACGGCGTCCTGCTCAGCCAGCTCACCACGGACCACACGCTCGCCCAGTACTTCCGCGCCCGGCACCAGCCGACCACGCCGCGCATGGAGCACATGGTCACCACCAGCGTCCGCACCACGCACCCGCACGAGATCGGCACCGCCGAGCTCACCGGGTCCGGCGGTCTGCTGCTCAGCAGCGACGGCGTGCACAAGACGGTGCCGCTGGCGACGATGCAGCACATCCTGGCCGACCCGGCGGGCAGCGCGCAGGGCCTCGTCGACAGGGCGATGGCGCTGGGTGGCACCGACAACGCGACGGCACTCTTCGTCGAACCGCTCGCGGACGCCGTCACCGGCCGCATCGACACCGGTGACGCGGTCACCGCCCGATTTCCCCTCGCCGCGTGAGCCAGGCCCGTGACCGGGCTTGATCACTTGATCGAACGCTCGCGTTTGAGCTGCCGGTACTCCCTGAGCACCAGCACGATGATCACCACGTCGAGTGCGGCGAAGAACGGCAGCGCGATCGAATGCGTGTGGATCGCGCGGATGACCTCGTAGACGACGAACGCGGCCAGCACCAGCGCGGCCACCGGGTAGGCCCGGACGATCTTGCGGGCCAGCGCCCACACCAGGCCGAGCTTGATCAGGCCGTGCGCGAAGAGGTAGGCGACCGCGAACGTCTTCGTACCGCCGTTCACGAAGTCCTCGGCAGCCTGCTGGAAGTGGTGGGACAGCGTGCCGCCGGGGTCGCCGAGCAGGTCGCGGGCGAGCACGGCGTGGGTGAACCCGGTGACCACGGAGCCGGGGACGAACGCCAGGATGACCGCGCCCACGACCTGGAGCAGGCCGTCCAGGCCCTTCAGCGCGATCGCGATCCGGAAGAGCTTCTCGGTGGTGCTTGTCGACGTCCCATCGGCCATACGGGCCAGCTTGCCCCAAACGGCCGACGGCTGCATCAGGAGAAATCAGGAGGTCGAGGTGCGTTCCGGGCGCTTCGGGCACTTCGCGTGGCGGGCGGCGCGGCCGGTGGGATCGGTGCCGTAGAAGGGAAAGCAGGCAGCGTCGCCAGGACGGCGGCGTTGAGCGGCGAGAGAGCCCCGAAAGTCGCGAAGGCGGTCGAGAAGGCGTACGTCGCTCTCAATCACCGATGCTGCAGCCATGCCTTCTCGCACGATGTACACGTCGGATCGAACCAATTCCCTCCGAGCGCGAGAACGTCTTCGCGCATTACGACGACTTCGACGCCGCAGAGGGTTGTGAAATATTCTCGCGGCCGAGGAACAAAAGCGCCGTCGAATGCGTGGCGCTTCCCTTCAGCCTGCTCGCAGCCTGTCGTATACCTGGAGCACTACCGCGGGAGCGGCTTCCTGTCTGATGAAGGGGATGTCGCGGACTACCGAGAACTCGCTAAGGTCCTAGGCAAGAAGGCACTGGGCGAGGAAGCCTCGCGGGAGCTACTCGTGGAGGCATCGGGATAGTGGAGGTCGCGATCGAGGCGGTAGTGGGCATCCGCGACACCAAGGACCGTCCTGGCGGTCAGCTGACCGTCTCCCATCAGGCCTGGTCAGCAGCCCTCGACAGCCTCCGGCATGGCTGATCCGGCGGTCCGGCTGCGCCCGGTCGGCGTGGCTGATCTGGAGATGTTCCGCCGCTTCGCCACAGAACCAGGACTGATCGGTCTCGACTGGTCCGGTTTCCGCGACGCCCAGGCCCCAGGACGACGTTTCGCGGAGGACGGCTACCTCGGCACCGAGGACAGCCGCCTCATCGTCGAAGTCGACGAGCAGGACGTCGCGGGCTTCGTGAGCTGGAGCGCGGGCAGCTACACCCGCGACGCGAAATACTGGGAGATCGGCATCGCCCTGCTCCCCGGGTGGCGCGGCAAGGGCATCGGCTGGCGCGCCCAGGCCATGCTGTGCGACTACCTTTTCGCGCACACGCCCGTCCAGCGTATCCAGGCCGCCACCCACCCCGAGAACCTCGCCGAGCAAAAATCCCTCGAAAAGGCCGGTTTCCACCTCGAAGGCGTCGTCCGCGCCTGCGAGTTCCGCGCGGGCCACTGGCGCGACGGTCACCTCTACAGCCGCCTCCGCACCGACCCCGCCCCTCCCACCTCCTGAGATCTCCCCCCAATCACGCGAGTTCCGCCTCCCATCACGCGACTTCCGCGCCTGATCACGCGAACCGACCCCTCCAAGCACGCGAACCGACCCTCCAGGCACGCGAGTTTCCGCGCTGTGCCAAGGGAGTGTACGGTCCTCGGCTTCCTGACTAGAGTCGCGGAATGGACCTCGAGAAGCTGAGACAGCGGTTCGCGGCACTGACCTGCGCCCATCTCACGGACGCGTGCGTCCGCGCTCATGTCCCGGTGCGGTGCGCACCTTCGTCCGTGCAGGCCGCGGTGGCGGGCACCCGGCTGATCGGCCGGGCCGCACCCGCCCGGCACGTCGGCAGCGTGGACGTCTTCCTCGAGGCGTTCACGAACGCGGAGCCCGGCGGCGTGCTGGTGGTCGACAACGGCGGCCGGACGGACGAGAGCTGCGTCGGCGACCTGGTCGTCCTCGAGGCGCAGGCGGCCGGGCTGAGCGGCGTCGTGATCTGGGGCCTGCACCGCGACAACGCCGACATCCGGACGATCGGGCTGCCGGTGTTCAGCATGGGGTCGATCCCGACCGGGCCGCTGCTCCTGCAGAGCCGTCCGGCCAACGCGCTGGAATCCGCCATCGTCGGCGAATGGACCGTGACCCGCGACGATCTCGTGCTCGGCGACGACGACGGCGTCCTGTTCGTCCCGGCCGACCGCGCCGACGAGCTGTTCACGCTCGCGGAGACGATCCGCGACACCGAACGCAGTCAGGCCGAGCAGATCCGCTCCGGCGACACGCTGCGCAAGCAGCTCCACTTCGACGCTTTTCTCACCGCGCGCCGGAAAAACCCCGCCCACACCTTCCGCGAACACTTGCGTTCCATCGGCGGCGCCATCGAGGAGTAGCAATGCCGTTAAGGCCACCTTACGGGCGTCTGACGCCCGTAAGG
>NZ_JBHYJW010000085.1:0-10090 GCF_042741125.1 Amycolatopsis sp. NPDC058986
GCTGAACACACCGGCGACCACCGAAGGGCAGTCATGCGGATCCTGCTGTTCACCGGCAAGGGGGGGGTCGGGAAGACGACGCTCGCCGCGGCCACCGCCGCGGCGCTGGCCGCGCGCGGCGGGAAGACGCTCGTGGTCTCCACCGATCCCGCGCATTCCCTCGGCGACGCCTTCGGCCGTGTCCTCGGCGCCGAACCGTCCGAAGTGGACAGTCTCTTGACGGCGGTGCAGATCGATTCCCGCACGCTCGTCGACAACACCTGGCACGAACTGCGTGACGAGCTGCGCTCCCTGCTGGCGGGAGCGGGGCTGGACACGCTCGACGCCGAAGAGCTGACCGTGCTGCCCGGCGTCGACGAACTGCTCGCGCTCACCGAGGTGCAGCGGCTGGCCGAACGCGGCCCGTGGGACACCGTCGTCGTCGACTGCGGCCCGACCGCCGAGACGTTGCGGCTGCTCGCGTTGCCGGAGGCCGTTTCGGGGTATCTCACCCGGGTGTTCGGCTGGCAGACCAAGGGGCGTCGCACGCGGGTCGCCGCGGCGGTGCGCAAGCTCGGCACGCATCTGGAGTCGTTGCGGGCGCTGCTCACCGACCCGGCCGTCACCACCGTCCGTCTCGTGCTGACGCCGGAACGCGTCGTCGTCGCCGAAGCCCGGCGCACGCTCAGCTCGCTCGCGCTGCGCGGCATCGCCGTCGACGGGCTGATCGCGAACCGGCTCATGCCCGCGCCCGGGTTCTGGCGGGGTTCGGCGGCGAACTGGGCCCGCACCCGACGCACCCAGCAGAACGCCGTGCTCGCCGAACTCGCCGAGGCCGGGTTCGGGCCCGATCTGGTCACCACGGTCGAGCATCGGGCGGCCGAACCGGTCGGGCTGCCGGCGTTGCTGGAGATCGCGCAGGAGCTGTACGACGGCTTCGATCCCTTGTCCGGCAACGGAAAGACGGTCACGCCGCTGCTGAAGGTCGTCGAGGACGGCGGTGGCTACCGGCTGCGCGTCGCGATCCCGCTGCGGCGGGACGCCGAAGTCGATCTCGCCCGCGTCGACGACGACCTGGCGATCACCGTGGACGGCTTTCGCAGGCTCATCGCCCTGCCGGAGACGTTGCGGCCGTGCCGGATCACCGGCGCGGAATCCGACGCGGACGGCCTGGTCGTGAGCCTGGCCGCCGGGAATCGGGAGCACGGGTGAGCGAACAGGACAACCCGGGCGGCGCCGAGGGGCTGCGGCTGGCCGAGGAGATCCGGCTGCTGGTCGAGCTGGTGGCCGAGCACGCCGCGCCGTGGCTGGAGGGCATCGTCAAGGCCGGGCACGGAATGTCCGAAGAGGACAGCGCGCAGGGGCCTGAGCAGCACGGGGAAGACACCCCGGGATGCGGCTGGTGTCCACTGTGTGCGATCGTCGCCGTTCTGCGCGGTGAACGACCCGCGCTCGAGGTGCTTTTTCCCGCCGAGAGCGCATCAACACAGTTCGTCGCGCGGCTGCTCGAACAGGCCGCCCAGCTGGTGGCCCTGCTGCGGGCGGTGCTCGCGGACCGGTGGGAGCCGGAGGACGGCGTGCACATGCCGGGGTTCCACCCCGCGCGGCGCGAGCCGGAGCCCGCCGGGGCCCCGGCCTCGCCGAGGGTGCAGCGCATCACGGTCCGCAAGCGGGACAACTGGCAGGCGGAGCGGGAGTACTGAGCGGTGCGGACGATCGGGGTGGACGTCGGCGGGACGAGCGTCCGAGCCGGTGTCGTGGACGAGCGTGGCTCGATGCTGGACACAACGCGGGTGGCGACGCCGAGCGAGGAAGGTCCCCTGGAGGACGCCATCGCCGGGGTCGTCGAGACGCTCCGCAACCGGCACGAGGTGGCCGGGGTGGGGCTGGCCGTCGCCGGGTTCGTCGCGCGGGACCGCCGCACGGTCATGTTCGCGCCGCATCTGGCCTGGCGGGACGCGCCGGTCGCCGAACGTATCGAAAAGCGCGTCGGCCTGCCGGTGACGCTGGAGCACGACGTGAACTCCGCGGTGGTCGGCGAACACCGGTTCGGTGCCGCGCGGGGCGCCCAGGTGGCCGCGCTGGTGGCGCTCGGCACCGGGATCGGTGCCGGGCTGCTGCTCGACGGGAAGATCTACCGCGGCGCGTACGGCGTCGCCCCCGAACTCGGTCATCTCACCGTGGTGCCGGGCGGCCGGGCCTGTCCGTGCGGGAAGTACGGCTGCTGGGAGCGGTACTGCAGCGGGACGGCGCTGGCGGCGACCGCGGTGGAGCTGCTGGCGCGGTATCCGGGCCGCTCGACCGTGCTGGCCCGCGAGGTCGCCGGGGACCCCGGCTCGATCACCGGCAGGCGGGTGGCGGGCGCCGCCCGCGACGGCGACCCGATCGCCCAGCGGGCCATGGCGGAGCTGGCGAAATGGCTCGGCGAGGGACTCGCGCTGGTGGCGGACGTGTTCGATCCGGAGATCATCGTCATCGGCGGCGGGGTGTCGGAATCCGCGCCGCTCTTCCTCGACGAGGCCCGCGAGCACTACGCGGGCGCGATCACCGGCGCCAAGTACCGGCCGCTGGCCCGGATCCGGACCGCGCACCTGGGCGACGACACCGCGATCGTCGGCGCGGCCGCGCTGGCGATGGACGTCGCGAAGGCTGACGATTCGCAGGTCGGTGTGTCACGGTAGGAGGATGACTACCCTCCCCGCGAACGTGTTCGTCCGCTGTTCGTGCGGCAGGCTGCACTGGGGCAGGCACGGCGCGGCGGGGCTGCTGCTGTCGGATCCCGGGCGCGGGGTGCTGCTGCAGCGCCGGGCGTGGTGGGTGCATCACGGGCGAACGTGGGCGCTGCCCGGCGGCGCGCTGGAAGCGGGGGAGACCCCGCGCGAGGCGGCCGTCCGCGAGGCGCACGAGGAGGCCGCGGTGGCGCCCGGCACGGTTCGCGCGTTGTCGGCGTCGGTGCTGGAACACGGGGATTGGCGCTACACCACGGTGGTCGCTTCGGTGACCGGGACGATCGAGGAGCGGGTGGCGAATTCCGAGAGCGCCGAACTGCGCTGGGTCCGCCCGGACGACGTCGCCGGGTTCCGGCTGCACCGCGACTTCGCCGCGGCGTGGCCGGGTTTGCGCACTCAGCTGGACCGGACGCTGGTGCTCGTCGTCGACGGCGCGAACGTCGTCGGTTCCCGGCCGGACGGCTGGTGGCGCGACCGGTTCGGCGCCGCCGTCCGGCTGCGCGACGAACTCGCGTCGCTGACCGAGACCGGCCTTCCGGACACCGTCGTGGGCGGCGGGGCCGGGCAGGACTGGACCTGGTGGCCCCGCGTGCTCCTCGTCGTGGAGGGCAAGGCCCGCGGCGTCGAACCGATCCCCGGCGTCGAGGTCGTCGACGCCGAAACCGACGGCGACTCCGCCATCGTCGCCCTCACCCGCGACCTCCGCGCCCACCCCGGCAACCACGTCGTAGTCGCCACCGCCGACCGGGACCTCAAGTCCCGCGTCATCTCCCTCGGCGCCACCATCCTCGGCCCCGCCACCCTCCTCGCCGAGCTACGCCCCTGATCACGCGAGTTACGCCCCCAATCACGCGAGTTGTCCATTCAGGTACGCGAGATCTCCATCCAGGTACGCGAGTCGTCCGTTCAGGTACGCGAGATCCCGTCCCGCATCTCCGACACCAGCGACGCCACCACGGCCTTGAGACTCCCGTTGTGCTGCCGGGCCACCGCCCGCTGCCGCTGGTAGCTCGGCCCGTACCGCAGGATCGTCTCGACGTCCCGGAGCTCGCGCACGCAGTCCAGCCGCCGGGCCACCGGTTCCAGCCGGTCGAGCAACACGCAGACGTCCTCGGTGACGAGCCGCTCCCGCCCCCGCGCGTCGAGGATGACGATCGCGTCGGTGCCGTAGCGCGCCGCGCGCCACTTGTTCTCCTGGACGTGCCACGGCGGAAGCGTCGGCAGCACCTCGCCGTCGTCGAGCCGGGTGCTGAAATCCTCGACCAGACACTGCGTCAGCGCCGCGATCGCGCCGACCTCCTCCAGCGTCGGCAGCCCGTCGCACACCCGCATCTCGATCGTCCCGAGCCGCGGCGAGGGCCGGATGTCCCAGCGGATCTCGGAGAAGTCGTCGATCACGCCGGTGGTGAACATGTCGGCGACGTAGTCCTCCAGCTCCGGCCACTTCGTGAACTGGAACGGCAGGCCCGCGGTCGGCAGCTGCTGGAACATCAGCGCCCGGTTCGACGCGTACCCGGTGTCCTCGGCGCCCCAGTACGGCGAAGACGCCGACAGCGCCTGCAGATGCGGCGCGTAGATCAGCAGCGAGTCGAGGATCGGGAGCACCTTTTCACGGTGCTCGACGCCGACGTGCACGTGGACGCCGTAGACCAGCATCTGCCGTCCCCACCACTGGGTCCGGTCGATCAGCTTGGCGTAGCGCGCCTTGTCGGTGACCTTCTGCTGGTACCAGCTGGAGAACGGATGCGTCCCGGCGGAGAACGGCTCGACACCGAACCGGTCGCACACCGCGTGCACGGTGTCCAGCGTCCCGCCCAGATCGGCCTTCACCTCGCCGACCGTCCGGCAGACCCCGCTGATCACCTCGATCGTGTTGAGCAGCAGCTCCTGCTTGATCTTCGGATGCTCGCCGCCGTCCTCCGGCCGGACGGCTTCGAGGACGCGTTCGGCCACCGAGGACAGCTCGCCGCTGCGCCGGTCGGCCAGCGCCAGCTCCCACTCCGCGCCGACCGTGGACCGGCGGGACGGAGTGAACTCGACGTGCATGCGGGGTTCCCCCGGTCTGGTCAGACCTGGGCGCCGTTGCTGGGATCGGCGCCGGGCGGGGGACCCTGCCGGACGCGGAGCAGCAGCAGCGCGATCGCGGTCGCGAGCGCGAGGATCCCCAGCGGGGTGGCGACCGTCTGGCTGATCCCGATGAAGCCAGGGATGATCAGCAGGAGCAGTCCCACGATGAACAGCAGCAGCACGACGAACGCGCCCTTGCGCGGACGCGGCAGCGGCGGCGGCTCCGGGGGCACGAAGTGCTCGTCGTCGGACGCGGGGTCCTCGGAGAACATCGTCTTGTCCCAGTTCGTCCCGCCGCCACGCCAGCCCGCGTCGGCCGTCCCCGTCGAGCCCGTCGTCTCCGGTTTCGGCGGATCGAGTTTCAGCTCGGCGGTGTCGATGGCGTCGTCGACGGTGTCGACCGTCTCGTCTTCGGATAGCAGGCCGACACCCTCGGCCCGCAGATCGGCGACGATCTCGGCGAACGTCGCGTCGACGTCTTCCGGCCCATCCTTGCCTGGCCCCCGGCTCATCTGGCTTCCTCCGTCAGCCCCGCTCGGATCGAGTGCGCGAACTCGACGCTGCGGGTGAAGATCAGGTCCGCGTCGTGGTCCTGGGTCGCGACGTGGAAACTGTGTTCCAGTATGACCTCGGTGGCCGCGGTGCTGCCGATCTCGTTCAGAATGATCTTCGCGTTCACCGGTTCGACGACATGATCTACGGCCGAGTGCAGCAACAGCACCGGCTGGGTGACCTTCGGCAGCTCGGCCCGGACGATCGCCCAGAGCTTCGCGAGGCTCGCGGCGGCGCGCACCGGCGTCCGGGAGTAGGCCAGTTCGGTGACCCCCGGCTTGGCGATGTCGTTCGAGATCGCGGCGACCGACGGGATGGTCCGCGCCAGCAGCGGGAGGAACTTCGCGTCCCTGCGCAGCGTCGTCACCGACGGGTTGACCAGGACGATCCCGGCGATCGCGGCGCCGAACTCCTCGGCAAGCCGCAGCGTCAGCGTCCCGCCCATCGACAGCCCGGCGACGAACACGATCGGGCACTCCGCCTTGAGCGCCAGCAGTTCCTCGCGGACCCGGCCGTACCAGTCCTGCCATCCTGTCCGGTTCATGTCCTGCCACCGGGTGCCGTGCCCCGGCAGGAGCGGGCAGCGCACGGCGTACCCGGCCGCCGCCAGGTGCTCGCCCCAGGCGCGCATGCTCGCCGGAGTGCCGGTGAACCCGTGGCACAGCAGGAATCCGGCGCCGGTGGAACCGGGGTGAGCGAACGGCTCAGCGCCGGCGAGAACGCCCATGCGATCGCCTTCCTCCTCCATCGGTGTGGGCCATCTATGTTCGCACGGCCCGGCGGCGTTGTGGGCGTCCGGCCACCGCCCGGATCCCGGCCGGGGCGCTGTGAGATCGGTCGCTGCCGCCGGGTAACCGGGTGGCTCGCGTTGTGCTAGGACGTCCTAGCTTCGTACTCTGGTACGTCGGACTGGGTCGGACTCGGCCGAGCTTGGGTGAGGAGACGGAGCGGCGTGCTGTACTGGCTGGCGAAGTTTGTGTTCATCGGACCGCTGCTCAAGCTGCTGTGGCCGACCAAGGTCGTCGGCGCCGAGAACATCCCGGAGTCCGGGGGCGCCATCCTCGCCGGCAACCATCTCGCCGTCGCCGACTCGTTCTTCATGCCGCTGCGGGTGAAGCGGAAGGTGACTTTCCCGGCCAAATCGGAGTATTTCACCGAGCCCGGTTTCAAGGGCCTGCTGAAGAAATGGTTCTTCACCGGCGTCGGGCAGTTCCCGATCGACCGCTCCGGCGGCAACGCCGCGCAGGCCGCGCTGGACACCGCGATCCGGCTCGTGCGCAACGGCCACCTGCTCGGCATCTACCCGGAGGGCACGCGCTCGCCGGACGGACGGCTGTACAAGGGCAAGACCGGCGTCGCCAGGATCGCGCTGGAATCCGGGGCGGTGGTGATCCCGGTCGCGATGGTCGGCACCGACAAGGTCAACCCGATCGGCTCGAAGATGTGGTGGCCGCGCCGCCTCGAGGTCCGGTTCGGCAAGCCGCTGGACTTCTCGCGCTACGAAGGCCTTTCGGGCGACCGGTTCATCGAGCGCTCCATCACCGACGAGATCATGTACGCGCTCATGGAGCTGTCCGGCCAGGAGTACGTCGACATCTACGCCGCCAAGGCCAAGGAGCTGCTGGCCGCCGACGCCGCCGGAGTGCGCCCCAAGGTGCCGTCGCAGCCGTCCGCGTCCGACGCCGCCCGGGTGCCCGACAGCAAGGTCGGTTGACCGACTAGGGTTCCCCGGTGCGTTTTTTCTACGACACCGAATTCATCGAGGACGGCGTGACGATCGACCTGGTGTCGATCGGTGTCGTTGACGAACGTGGCCGCGAGTTCTACGCGGTCTCCACCGATTTCGACCCCGCCAAGGCCGGGCCGTGGGTCCGCGAGAACGTGCTCCCGAAACTGCCGTCGCCGGGGGATCCGGCGTGGCGCAGCCGAGAGCGCATCCGGACGGATCTGCTGGAGTTCCTGGGCAAACCGCCCGGCGGGATCGAGCTGTGGGCCTGGTTCGCCGCGTACGACCACGTCGCGCTGGCCCAGCTGTGGGGCCCGATGCCCGCGCTGCCCCGGCAGCTTCCCCGTTTCACCCGCGACCTGCGGCAGCGCTGGGAGGACGCGGGCAAGCCGAAGCTGCCCGCCGCCCCCGCCGACGCCCACGACGCCCTCGCCGACGCCCGCCACAACTACGTCCGCTGGCAGGTCATCGAGGAGGTCTGGCGCCGCCGCCCCGCCAACTCCCGCCCCTGACCCGCGGCACTCAGCGGCGGGTGCGGACGGCCTCGGCGAGGGCGTCCAGCAGGTCCGCGGTGGTGTCCCAGTCCATGCAGGCGTCGGTGATGCTCTGGCCGTAGGTCAGCTCGTCACCGTGGCCCAGCGAGAGATCCTGGCGCCCGGCGGCGAGGAAGCTCTCCAGCATCAGACCGGCGATGCCGCGCTCCCCGGCCCCGATCCGCCCGGCCAGCTCGCGGACGACCTCGGCCTGCCGGACGTGGTCCTTCCCGCTGTTGCCGTGGCTCGCGTCGATGATCACCCGCTCCGCCAGCCCGGACTTCCGCAGCCGTGCGAGGGTGTCGGACACCGTCGCGGCGTCGTGGTTCGGCCCCGCCGAGCCGCCGCGCAGGATGACGTGGCAGTCCGGGTTCCCGGACGTCGTGAGCAGCGCGGCCAGCCCGTCGGAGTTGATCCCGGCGAAGACGTGGCTCGCCGCCGCCGCGCGGGTGGCGTCCACCGCGACCTGGACGTCGCCCTCGGTCGAGTTCTTGATCCCCACCGGCATCGACAGCGCGCTGCACAGCTGCCGGTGCACCTGGCTCGCGGCGGTCCGCGCGCCGATCGAGCCCCAGGTGACGACGTCGGCGATGAACTGCGGGGTGATCGGGTCGAGGAACTCGCAGCCCACCGGCAGGCCGAGCGCCGACACGTCGAGCAGCAGCCGCCGCGCCATCCGCAGGCCCTTGTTGACCGCGAACGTCCCGTCGAGGTCGGGGTCGTTGATCAGGCCCTTCCAGCCCAGCGTCGTGCGCGGCTTCTCGAAGTACACGCGCATGACGACGTGCAGCTCGCCGCGCAGTTCCTCGGCCTTCGCGGCCAGGCGGCGGGCGTAGTCGAGCGCGGCCTCGGTGTCGTGCACCGAGCACGGGCCGACGACGACGAGCAGCCGGTCGTCCCGGCCGTCGAGGATGTCGACGGTCTCCGCGCGGCCCTGGTGCACGACCTTCGCCACCGCCGCGTCGACGGGATGGTCCTCGCGCAGCAGGGCGGGGGAGATGAGCGGGCTGATGCTCGTCGTGCGCCGCGCGTCCAGCGGCGTGACGTCGGCGGGCCCGGCGGTGAGAGACAGCGGTGAGAGAGACACTGCGGGTGGTTCCTTCCTGATGGACACCGACCCCGCGAGAACCACCGAGCCGGTCGCGATTCCGGCTCGGGGTGGGACTCAGCGCAGGTTCACGCCGCCGTGCCCACCCGGGGCCGGCTTCGTAAACCAGAAATAGCGCTGCATGGGCGCCACCCTAGCAGAGCGCCGGAAGGGGAGTACCGATTCCCCTTGTGGTCCGCCCTGCACCGATCAAGACGGAAGCCGCTACCCTGGCGTCGCAAGGCGAAATGTGACTGTCATCTCCACGAACCACAGGACATACACGGAGGCTTCAGATGCGTGTCGGGGTGCTGACCGGCGGCGGCGACTGCCCGGGGCTCAACGCGGTCATCCGCGCGGTGGTGCGCAAGGGCATCGAGGTGCACGACTGGGAGTTCGTCGGCTTCCGCAACGGGTGGCAGGGTCCGCTCACCGGCGAGAGCAAGCCGCTGGGCCTCCGCGACGTCGAGGACATCCTCACCAGGGGCGGCACGATCCTGCGGTCCTCGCGGACCAACCCGTACAAGGTCGACGGCGGCGTCGAGAAGATCAAGAAGGTGCTCGCCGACCAGGGTGTCGACGCGCTGATCGCGATCGGCGGCGAGGACACCCTCGGCGTGGCGAAGCGGCTCACCGACGACGGCGTCGGCGTCGTCGGCGTGCCCAAGACGATCGACAACGACCTGGGCGCCACCGACTACACGTTCGGTTTCGACACCGCGGTGTCCATCGCCACCGAGGCGATCGACCGGCTGCACACCACCGCCGAGTCGCACCACCGCGCGCTGGTCGTCGAGGTCATGGGACGGCACGCGGGCTGGATCGCGCTGCACTCCGGCCTCGCCGGCGGCGCGAGCGTGATTTTGGTGCCGGAGCGGCACTTCTCGGTCGAGCAGGTCGTCTCCTGGGTCGAACGCCGCTTCGAGAAGGAGTACGCGCCGATCATCGTCGTCGCCGAGGGAGCGCTTCCCGAGGGCGGCGAGGAGAAGCTGCTCACCGGCGAGAAGGACGCCTTCGGGCACGTCCGGCTCGGCGGCATCGGCACCTGGCTGGCCGACGAGATCGCGCACCGCACCGGCAAGGAGTCCCGCGCGGTCGTGCTCGGCCACGTCCAGCGCGGCGGCACGCCGACCGCGTACGACCGGGTCCTGGCCACCCGCTTCGGCCTGCACGCGGTGGACGCCGTCGCGGACGGCGACTTCGGCGTCATGGTCGCCTTGAAGGGCACCGACATCGTCCGGGTGAAGCTGTCCGAGGCCACCGCGGAACTCAAGACCGTCCCGGCCGAACGCTACGAAGAGGCCGAGGTCTTCTTCGGCTGAGCAGCGCCAAATGCCGTTAAGGCCACCTTACGGGCGTCAGACGCCCGTAAGGTGGCCTTAACGGCACGTCCCCGTCAGATCCGCGCCAGCACGTC
>NZ_JBHYJW010000085.1:10100-32615 GCF_042741125.1 Amycolatopsis sp. NPDC058986
CTCCCTTACCCCCCACCGCCGCGGCCCCCGCGCCCCTTCGGCGCCCAACCCCCCCACGTCCCCGTCAGATCCGCGCCAGCACGTCCAGGATCTCGACCGCGTGGCGGATGTCCTCGGTCAGCGGACGGTCGTCGAGACGCGGGTCCAGGACGGCCGACGCCGCCTCGTACGCGGCACGCACCGGCAGGTCGACCAGCTCCGCCTTCCGGATCCGCAGCGCCCGCACCGCCGCGACGAGTTCGCACGCCAGCACCTGCTGATACGCCGCCGCGGCGGCGGTCGCGGCCCGCGCGGCCTGCGTCGAGAAGCTCGCGTGGTCCTCGATCCCGCGTGACACCACCGCGGTGCCCAGCGTCGCGGGCAGCGCCGCCTGCCGCAGCTCGGTGAGCGCGTCGTGCGCGACGTACTCCAGGATCATCAGCCCGGAACTGCCCGGCGGCCCCGCCGCGAGGAACGGCCGCAGCCCGGTGAACTCCGGCTCCAGCAGATCTCCCAGCCGTGCCACGGAAAGCTCGGCGACCTGGTGCACCGTCGCGCGTGCCTGGTCCAGCGCCGTCGACACGTACGCGGTGTGGAAATGCGCGTGGTGGTAGGCGTCCTGATGCACCGTCGAGATCATCGGGTTTTCCGTGCTGGCGTTGATCTCCACGGCCAGCACGTCCCGCAGGTAGTGGATCGCGTCCAGCGCGGGACCCTGCACCTGCGGGAACGCCCGCAGTCCGAACGGGTCCTGGATCCGCCGACCCGGCGGGGGCGTGCCGTGCATTCCCAGCAGCCGTCGCATTTCCGCCGCGCACGCGACCTGTCCCGCGTGCGGACGCGCCTCGTGCACCGGCGTCGCGTACGCCTCGGGGTTGCCGTCGAGCGCGACGTAGGTCAATCCCGCGACGGCGTGGCTCGCGCGGGCCAGCGTGTCCAGCCGCATCGCGGAAAGCGTTGCTTCGGCCAGCGTCGCGGCGTTGCTGCTCATGAACGCGAGCGCGTCACCCGCGTGGACCGGCACCGGCGGGACCTCACCGTGCAGCCACGGTCGTTCCCCGGTGAGCGCCAACGCGGTCTCGGCCAGCGGGGCGAGGTCGCCGGTGCCGATCGCGCCGAACCGGTGCACCAGCGGCAGCGCCCCGGTCTTCACCGCCGTCGCGAGCGCGCCGATCAGCGCCGGGCTGGCGCCGGACCGCCCGGCGAGCAGCTGGTTGAGCCGGATCAGCATCATCGCCCGCACCTGGCCGCCGGGCATCGCGTCGCCGCTGCCGCCCGCGTGGCTGCGCAGCAGGCGGCGTCCGTGCTCGGCCGGGTCCTCGCCCGTGACGACGTCGTCCTTGTTCGCGCCGACACCGGTCGTGCGGCCGTAGACGATCCGCCGGGTGCTCAGGTCCTCGGCGAGTTTCCACGCGTGCTCGGCGCCACGGAGCGCGGCGATGGACACGTCGATGTCCAAGGGACCCTCGGTCGCCGCCGCCGTCACCACGTCCGCGCACCGCAGCGTCCGGCCGTCCACTCTGATCACCGGCAGCCTCCTTCCGACTGCCTCACACTATGAGGCCGCGCTCCGGTTATTTCGACGGCGGCTGCCACGGCGGCATGGTCCAGGACCAGTGCGGCACCGGCTCGCCGGTCGTGGTGTCCGCGCCGGGCGCGGAGAACAGCACGGCGAGGCGGCTGCCCCATTCGACGTAGCCGGCGAACGCGGCGCGGAACTCCGGGTCGGCGGGCAGGCCGACCTCGTCGGCGGCGTCGAGCAGCAGGGTGACCCAGCGGCGCCGCTGCTCTTCGGTGATCCCGCGGCCGGCGTGCCGGGAGATCATGTGCGGATGCCCGCCGTGCCGTCCGCTGTAGTCGGCCGGGCCGCCGAACACCTCGCCGAGCCAGGTCGCCACGTGCTCGACGTGCTGCGAGTCCATGTCCCGGAACACCGGTTCGAGCAGGGAGTCCTCCAGCACGTGCCGGTAGAAGACGTCGAGCAGTTCCACCAGCGCCGGACGCCCGCCCGCCCAGTCGTAGAGCGTCGGCGGCCGCGCGCCGCCCTCCCCGGCGACCGTGGTCGTCTCGTAGTGGCGCATCTCCTCGATCTCGCCCGCGAACCCGCCGATCGCGGCGAAGAACGCCGGGAACTCGGGGCCGGTGCGGAAGCCCTCGAGGTGGTCCTTCGCCGAAGTCCACCGGATCCGCAGGGTGTAGCGCGTAGGGTCCTCAGTGCAGCGGCCGAGTTCGTAGTCGACGCACTGGGGTGCCTTCGTGAGCGACTGCGCGGCACGAGAATAGGCGGCTTCGAACTCGGCGGAGGAGGCTTCGGGGATGCTGTAACGCACGTATTCGACGATCACCCGGCAAGGCAACCACCGGGTGCGTACCCGGGCAACCACGCACTTTCCGGTGCGTGGCACGGAGGGCTGCATGACGAAGCGGTACTACTGCGCGGTCGAGGTCGCCGTCGACGTCATCGGCGGCAAGTGGAAGCCGGTCATCCTGGCCCACCTCAAGGAGGGCGTGCACCGCTACGGCGAGCTCCGGCGGCGCATGCCGGGAGTGAGCGAAAAGATGCTCACCCAGCAACTGCGTGAGCTGGCGTCCGACGGGCTCGTCCGCCGGGAAAGCCTTGGGGGCAAGGTGCCGCACGTCGAATACCGGCTCACCGAGGACGGCGAAGCGCTGGGTCCGGCATTGAGCGCGCTGTTCGCGTGGGGCGAACGGCGCGCCGCGGCGGCCGGGATCGTCTTCGAGACGGCACCCGCGAGCTAGTCGGTTTCGTCCAGTCGCCGTTCCAGCGCGTCGAGATGGGTGGACCACAAACGCCGGTAGGGGGCGAGCCAGGCGTCGACCTCGGCCAGTGGTTCCGGCCGCAGCCGGTAGCAGCGGCGCTGCGCGGCCACCCGGACGGTCACCAGCCCGGCCTCCCGCAGTACCCGCAGGTGCTTGGACACCGCGGGCTGGCTCAGCTCCAGCTGCTCGACGAGTTCGCCGACGGACCGTTCGCCCTCGCGGAGCAGGTCGAGGATCGAACGCCGCCGGGGCTCGGCGAGGACGTCGAAGGTGCGCATCACACGGGAGATCTGACCGCAGCCGCATATTCCTGTCAAGGCATGTTCGGGCCCTGCGCGAGTTCGCCGGGCGGCCTGGCCGCCGCCTCCGTGAGCAGTTCGGCGAGCACCGCTGTGTCCACATCGGACAGTCGCTTGAAACGGACGCAGCTCTTCCCGATCGACGCCTTCGGCAGCCGCTCGGCATACGACTCGGCCAGGTAGCGCTCGCCGACTATGGACGTGACGTAGAGCGCGGACCAGCTCGTGCAGTGCGCGCAGCTCGCCCCTCCGGGGCTCGGTGAGCGCCGACAGGTACTCCTCGTGCGTGGCCGCCGTCGATTTCCCTGCATGGCCATGGTGCCTCCCGGGAGTGTCGGTGGTGCGCATTATCGTGCCGGGGTGAAGTTCACGGGATTCGGGGAACACGCCGTCGATTTCTTCGACGGGCTGATCGCGGACAACTCCAAGCCGTACTGGGAAGACAACCTGGACGTGTACAAGGCGGACGTGCGCGCGCCGATGGAGGCCCTGCTCGCGGAGCTGGCGCCGGAGTTCGGCGAGGGCTTCGGCGACCCGAAGGTTTTCCGGCCGTACCGCGATGTCCGGTTCGCCAAGGACAAGACGCTGTACAAGACGCACTGCGGCGGCGTCATCGAGCAGGGACGAGGGGGCGGCGCGTACTACGTCGAGGTCGGCCCGGAGGGGCTGCGGGTCGGCGGTGGCTGCTTCCACCTGGCGTCCGACCAGCTGGCACGCTTCCGCGCCGCCGTCGACACCGAGCTGCACGGCACGGCGCTGGAAAAGCTCCTCGCGAAACTGAAGCGGGCGGGCTGGGAGATCAACGGCGACCGGCTCAAATCGCGGCCGCGCGGCTTCGCCGAGGACCACCCCCGCATCGACCTGCTCCGCTACCGCTCGGTCTACGCCGTCCGCGCCTGGGAGCCGGACGACGTGCTGCACGAACGCGGCTCCCTCGACCGGGTGCGCAAGGCATGGCGTCAGGTCCGCGCCTTCAACGAGTGGGCCCGCGATCGGGTGGGCCCCAGCGAGCAGCCCCGCCGCTGACGCCCGCGCACGCGGCGCGATGCCCCGGGCACGCCGTTGGCAACGTGCGCCGTCTCGAACGCCCCCTTCGGGATATCAGCCGCCGCACAGATGTCGCGAACGGAGCGTTCGCGACGATCAATGCCGCCCCGCGGAGCCCATCGCCACGACCAGCCCCATGAACAACACGCATCCCACGGGTCGCGCGTTCCTGCACGCGCCGGACTCCCGTCGAGGAAGTCTTCGCAGCACTCAACGCCGTGAAGGACTCCTTACCGGCGCTGAACGCTGTGAAGGCCCCCTTCACGGCGCCACAATCCGCTGCCGCCAGAGTTTGCTGCTGTCCCGGCCGGTCGTCGCGAGCAGCACGGAGCCGCCGCTCGCGAACGCCGTGATCTCGGGTGTGTCCTCCGGCAGCGGCAGCTCGGCTGGGCCCTCGCAGCCGGGGCCGTAACGCCACAGCCGGGTCTTCCCGCCGATCTTGCCGGTCACGACGGAGATCCCGGCGTCCCGGCTCAGCCCGGTCACCTCCAGCAGCTGGGCTCTCGGCACCTCGGGGCCGCCGAGGACCATCGGCCGCCACGCCGTCCCGTCCCGCTGCCAGCACGCCAGCCGCTGCGGGCCACCGTCCGGGCGCGCGGCGACACCGACCGCGACGCAGGAGTCACGGCAGGTGATCCGCCAGGCCGAAACGTCCCAGGACCCGTCCGCAGGAAGCGCTTCCCGGCGCCAGGAGCGGCCGTCACCCGAGGTCCACGCGGTCGGCGAGAGCCGCTCGGACCGGACATCGCCCACCGCGACGAACCCGTCCCCGGCCCGGGTCGTCGCGAGGATCCGCGTCCGCGCGCCTTCCGTGCTCAGCAACGCGGGGTCGTCGTCCAGCCGCGACCAGACGGCACCGTCCGCCGAGACCCACACCGCCGCGCCGGCACCCCCGCGCGGGTGATCCCACTGTCCGCTCAGGACATACGTCGAGGGCCCGGCCGCGCTGCCGGTGACGGTGATCGCCCTCGGGCCGCCCAGCAGCTCCATGCCCTGCGGGTGTTCGTCCAGCGCGGCCGGGCCGCCGGTCCAGATCGTCGGCCGCGGGTTGCCGTGCGCGCCGCCGAACGCGGAGCCCAGCGCGAGGATCCGGTCGCCGTCGATCGCGGGCACGGTCAGCTCGGCTTGCCGGGCGTACCCGCTCCGGGCGTGCAGCGTCATCGGCTCCCAGCGCCCGGCACGCCACGTCCACGCGCCCGGTGCGCGGCCTTCCGCGCCGGGCACCGAGCCGAACGCGCGCACTTCGGCGGCCAGTGGCGCAAATCCCAGTACCCGCGCGTCCGGGGCGGGCGGGGGGACGGGCTCCCAGGCCGGGCGCTCGGGCCCGGCGGGTGAGGTGCCGCAGGCCGAGGCGAGGAAAACGGCCACGACGACGGCGATCCGCGCAACCGGCGACATGTTCACGGAGGTTACGCGACCCCGGCTGTTCTGAACACGTCCACTTGAACTTTCGGGATCGGTACAGACGAAACCGGGACGAGGTACTACGCTGTGCGAACGTGAGCCGACGCGCGAAGATCGTTTGTACCCTTGGCCCTGCCACCGCCACGGCGGAGAAGATGCGGGCACTCGTCGACGCCGGGATGGACGTCGCGAGGATGAACTTCAGCCACGGCAGCCACAGCGACCACAAGCAGGTCTACGACCTCGTCCGCGCCGCGGCCGCCGAGTCGGGCAAGGCGGTCGGCATCCTCGCCGACCTGCAGGGCCCGAAGATCCGCCTGGGCACGTTCGCGGGCGGCCCTGTCGAATGGCACGCCGGCGACGTCGTGCGCATCACCGTCGAGGACATCGCGGGCACCCACGACCGCGTCTCGACCACCTACAAGGGCCTCGCCAAGGACGCCAAGCCCGGCGACCGGCTGCTCGTCGACGACGGCAAGGTCGGCCTCGTGGTCAAGGAGGTCGACGGCCAGGACGTCGTCTGCGAGGTGACCGAGGGTGGCCCGGTCAGCAACAACAAGGGCGTTTCGCTGCCCGGTATGGACGTCTCCGTCCCCGCACTGTCCGAAAAGGACATCGAGGACCTGGAGTTCGCCCTTGAGCTCGGTGTCGACTTCATCGCGCTGTCGTTCGTCCGCTCGCCCGCCGATATCGACCTGGTGCACCAGGTCATGGACCGGGTCGGCAAGGGCCGCAAGCCGGTGGTCGCCAAGATCGAGAAGCCCGAGGCCGTCTACAACCTCGAAGCGGTCGTGCTGGCCTTCGACGCGGTGATGGTCGCCCGCGGCGACCTCGGTGTCGAGCTGCCGCTGGAGCAGGTCCCGCTGGTGCAGAAGCGCGCCATCCAGATCTGCCGCGAGAACGCGAAGCCGGTCATCGTCGCGACGCAGATGCTCGAATCGATGATCAACAACTCGCGCCCGACCCGCGCCGAGGCCTCCGACGTCGCGAACGCGGTCCTCGACGGCACCGACGCGGTGATGCTCTCCGGCGAGACCAGCGTCGGCCGCTACCCGATCGAGACGGTCGAGACCATGAGCCGGATCGTCGAGGCGGTCGAGACCGACTCGCCGGTCGTGCCGCCGCTCTCGCACGTCCCGCGCACCAAGCGCGGCGTGATCTCCTACGCTGCCCGTGACATCGGCGAGCGGCTCAACGCCAAGGCGCTGGTGGCGTTCACGCAGTCCGGCGACACCGTGCGGCGGCTCGCCCGCCTGCACACGCGGCTGCCGCTGCTGGCGTTCACCCCGGAGGAAAGCGTTCGCAGTCAGCTCGCGATGACCTGGGGCACCACCACCCGCATCGTGCCCAAAGTGGACTCGACCGACCAGATGATCCGGCAGGTCGACCACGCGATGCTGGAGATGGGCAAGTACGCCAAGGGTGATCTGGTCGTCATCGTCGCGGGTTCCCCGCCGGGGACCGTCGGCTCGACCAACCTGATCCGCGTCCATCGCCTCGGTGAAGACGACCACGCATAGCGGACCCACCGGGCGCCTGGGGCATAAAGTGCGGGCATGACTGAGATGGCCAGGGAAGCCGCCACCGGGCTGGATTCGGCGACCGGTGGCGGTCAGCCCGTGCTGGACCGGCTGATCGCGCTGCTCGATCTGGAGAAGATCGAGGAGAACATCTTCCGCGGCGTCTCGCCGGCGCACTCGCCGGTGCGCGTGTTCGGCGGCCAGGTCGCCGGGCAGGCGCTCGTCGCCGCCGGGCGCACGGTCCCCGCCGAGCGCAAGGTCCATTCGCTGCACGCGTACTTCATCCGCGGCGGTGACCCGAGCGTGCCGATCATCTACGAGGTCGACCGCATTCGCGACGGCCGTTCGTTCACCACCCGCCGGGTCGTCGCGATCCAGCACGGGAAGGCGATCTTCTCGCTGTCGGCGTCGTTCCAGACGGACGAGCCGGGTATCGAGCACGCCGAGACGATGCCGGACGTGCCGGACCCGGAATCGCTGCCGACGCTGATGGAACGTGCCGAGGGCTACTCGATCGGCCACCACGGCCTGCCGCGCCCGATCGATCTGCGCTACGTCAACGAGCCGCCGTGGGTCACCCGGGAGACCGGCGAACACCCGGCGCGCAACCAGGTGTGGATGCGCGCCGACGGCAAGCTCGGCGACGAGCAGCTGCTGCACGTCTGCGTGCTGACCTATGCCTCGGACATGACCCTGCTCGACTCGGTGCTGGCGCGGCACGGCGTCTACTGGGACCTCGACAAGGTCCTCGGTGCCAGCCTGGACCACGCGCTGTGGTTCCACCGTCCGTTCCGGGCCGACGAGTGGTTTCTCTACGACAGCGCCTCGCCAACGGCGTCGGGTGCGCGGGGGCTGGCCACCGGCCGGTTCTTCGCCGCGGACGGGACGCTCATCGCGACCGTGGTCCAAGAAGGACTGCTGCGCGTGCTCTGAGTGGTACCACTCCGCGCGACATTCACGCTTTCGTGCGATGGAAAAGCGGAATAGTCACCGCGATAACGGGGCAATAGCGGTGCGGTGGTGAGACCGGGACCGATCGGGGGACGGCCCCGGGCTCACCACCGCCGAAAACGACCGGGCGACTGCCGTGGTACCCGGGCGTTGTCGTCTACCCTGCTCACAAGGCGTCAGCACGCTGCCGCCCCGCTTACGACGTGAGGATACAAGGCCGATCTGCAAATTGCAGATCGATCACCGGGTTAACCCCGGGATCGACGCGGGTTAATCTTCCACCAAGTGCCGAGTTGACTGGTTAGATGCCAGTACGAGAAAGCGCTTCAGCGCCGGAGAGCCGGAGGTGTCGTGATGGCAAGGGGTCAGGGTCCCACCGTTCGCCGCCGGAGACTCGCGAGCGAGCTGCGCCGGTTCCGGGAGGCCGCGGATCTGACCATCGACGAGGTGGGCGAGAAGCTCGAGTGCTCCGCGTCGAAGATCAGCCGCATCGAGACCGGGCACGTCGGGGTCACCCCGCGTGACGCGCGGGACATGCTCGCGCTGTACGGGATCACCGGCGACGAGCAGGAGGTGCTCGTCCAGCTCGCCAGGGAGGCCCGCAAGCGCGGCTGGTGGCACGCCTACAACGAGGTCTTCACCGGCACCTTCGTCGGGCTCGAGGCGGACGCGAGTTCGCTGCGCGCGTTCCAGGCGCTGCTGGTCCCCGGACTGCTGCAGACCGAGCGCTACGCCCGCGCGGTGATCAGGGCCATGCGCCCGGACGCGGAGGAGGCCGAGCTCCGGCGCCGCGTCGCCGCGCGGATGGCGCGCCAGGAACTGTTCGCCGACGCCTCGCCGCCGGAGTACTGGGCGGTGATCGACGAGGCCGTGCTGCACCGCGTGGTGGACAGCGCCGAGGTGATGGCCGAGCAGCTGTACCGGATGGTGTCGATGGCCGGGCGGCCGAACGTCACCATCCAGGTCGTGCCGTTCGGCACCGGCGCCCACCCCGGGATGGAGGGTCCGTTCCTGATCATGGGCTTCCCCGAGCAGGCCGATGCCGACGTGGTCTACGTGGACAGCACGTCCAGCGGCCTCTACCTGGAGGAACCCCCCGATGTCCGGCGCTACGCGCTGATGTTCGACCACCTGCGCGCGGCGGCACTGAAGCCGGACGACTCGGTCGAGGTGATCGCCGAGGCCGCCGGCCGGTTCGCCGAACAGGCGGCCGCGCCGGGTCCAGTGCACCATCACCGAATCCAGGACGTGGTCCAGGAAGATTGCTAAGGAAGTGGGGTCATGATGCCGGACACCGAACTTTCGCGTGCCCACTGGCGTAAGAGCAGCCACAGCGGCGGCGGTAACGACTGCGTCGAGATCGCCTTCGTCGGCGACGGCGCCGCGGTACGCGATTCGAAGGATCCCGAAGGGGGTGCCTTCCGCTTGCCCGCCTCGGGCTGGCAGGGTCTCCTGGCCGCCCTGCGCGACTGAGCCCCGGCGGCCCTCACTCGACCCCTTACCCCCGCTGAGCTGGTTTTAGGCGGAAGTAAGGGGTCGAGTCGCGTCCAGGTCGGGGTGATCACCCGATGCCGGAGGCCACCCCTCAGGACGACTCTGAGTGTCAGCAACGAACTGAGGGACAAGGGGAAGCACATGAACACCGATCTGCTCCTGGACGCGGTACGGGCCGAAGCCGCCTACCGGGCCGAGGAGCTGAAGAAGGCGGGCCGCGGTGAGTGGGTCGGCCGGGTCCGGCGTGCGACGCGCCGGATGCGGGCCGAGCGGTTCACCGACGTCGAGGTGCCCGCGCAGCGCCGGCACGGCTCCGAGCGGGCCTCGGCGGGCGTGAGCGAGACCACCCGGTAAGGGACCCGCGAGACGGAAATCGATGAAGAAGTTGTCGGTGGGGTAGGCGAGAATGCCTCTCGTGCCCAGACTCGGTTCCGGTATCCCGCTCGTCGGCCGCACCCAGGAGATGCGGCGGCTCGGTGCCGCCTTCGCCCGCGCCGAACGGGGGGAGGCGGGAGCGGTACTGCTGTCCGGGGACGCCGGGGTCGGCAAGACGAGGCTGCTCACCGAGCTCGGCGAGCACGTCGCCACCCGCGGCGCGCTGGTACTGACCGGCCGCTGCATCGACGTGCGGGAGGGCGGTCTGCCCTACCTCCCGTTCGCCGAGGCACTGGCCCCGCTCGGCACGGCGGCGGAACCGGGGATAGCCGCCGCCGTCCGGGCCCGGCCGGCGCTGGGCAGGCTGCTGCCGCAGGGCCAGGAGCCGGACATGCCCTCGGCAGGGGAGTACGGGCAGGTGACCGCCAACGAGCGGGAGGCCATGCAGCGGCCACGGGCGGAACAGGATCTCGGTCAGCTCCAGCTGTTCGACGCGGTACTGGGGGTGCTGACCGAGATCGCCGCCGCCCGGCCGGTGGTGATCCTGCTGGAGGACCTGCACTGGGCGGACCGCTCCACCCGCAACCTGCTCTCCTTCCTGCTCACCCGGCTGCGGTCGCAGCGATTGCTGGTGGTGGGCAGCTACCGCGAGGAGGACGTCCACCGGCGGCATCCGCTGCGGGCCCTGCTCGCCGAGCTGGTGCGGCTGGCCACCGTCGAGCGGGTCGAGCTGCTCCCGTTCGGCACCGCCGAGGCGCGCGCGTTCGTCGAGGCGCTGTCCGACGAGCCGCTCGGGGCCGACGTGGTGGCCGACATCGCCAGCCGCTCGGAGGGGAACCCGTTCTTCGCCGAGGAACTGCTGGCCAGTTCGGCCGAGTGCCGTGACCTGCCCGCCGGGCTCGCCGAGGTGCTGCTCGCCCGGCTGGAACGGCTGGCGCCCGACACCCGGCGCGTGCTGCGGGTGATCTCGGTGGCCAACGACGATTCGGTGTCCCACGCGGCACTGGCCGAGATCGCCGGGCTCGGCGAGTCCGAACTGGACGAAGCACTGCGCGAGGCCGTGCAGCACCACGTCCTGGTGATCGAGAACGGGTTCTACGCCTTCCGGCACGCGCTGCTGCAGGAAGCGGTGTACGGCGATCTGCTGCCGGGGGAGCGGGGCCGGATGCACGCGGCGTACGCGGTGCGGATCCAGGCCATGCCGCAGGGGCGCGGGCACGACGCCAAGCTGGCGTATCACAGCCTGGAGAGCAAGGACTTCGCGACGGCGCTCCCGGCGTTGTGGCGGGCGATGGCGGAGGCCGAGAAGCTGGGCGCGCCCGGCGCCGCGCTCCGGCACGTCGAGCAGGCACTGTCCATTTGGGACGCCGTGCCCGAGGCGGGCAGGCCCGAGGGCGTCGACGAGCTGAGGCTGCTGCACAACGCTTCCTATTTCGCGGGGACCGCGGGCGAACCCGAACGGGCCGCGGCGTACGCGCGCTCGGCCACCCAGGAGCTGACGCCGGACATCCCGCTCGAACGCGCCGCCGGGGCGTGGCGGCGGCTGGCCGAGACGCTGCTGTCCCAGGAGGGCACCGTCGACGAGGCCTCGGCCGCGATCGACCGCGCCTGGGCGCTGGTCGAGCACACCGAGCCCAGCGCGGCGCGGGCGTGGGTGCTGGCCAGCAGGGCCGGGATCCTGCGGGTGCTCGACCAGTACGAGGAGGCGCTGGAGAGCGCGCTCACCGCGGTGTCCGACGCGCGGACGGTGGGCGCGATGGGCGCCGAGGCCTCCGCGCTGGTCACCCTCGGCACACTCGCCGACTCCTCGGGGGATCCGGCGGAAGCACGCGAGCGGCTGTGCCAGGCGATCGACAAGGCCCGGGAAGCCGGGGCACTGAACGTCGAGGTGCGGGCGATGTACTTCCTCGCGCTGAGCTACGACGACCAGGCCGAGATCGCGGCGGCGCTGGAGCACGTCGAGCGCGGGGTGCGCCGGGCCGAGGAATCCGGGCTGACCTGGAGCGCGTACGGGCTCGAACTCCGCGCCCGGCATCTGCAGCTGCGGTACCTCAGCGGCGACTGGCCGGACGAGGACGCGGCGGGCAGGGCGGGGCGCGGGGTGTCCAGCGCGGTCGCGGCGCGGATCCTCGGGGTCTGGGCGTTGTTCGTGGTTTCGCGCGGGCGGTTCGACACGGCAGAGCGGCTGCTCCCCGGCTTGCGCAGGCATTGGCCGTCCGACATCCAGATCGCGTTGTCGGGAGGGGACGCGGTCAGTCAGCTCGCCTACTGGCGAGGGCGGTACGCCGAGGCGGTGCACGCGGCCGAGGAACTGATCGACTGGCTGGAGAAGATCGAACCCTCCCTGCTCGGCGGGATCAGGATCGCCGCGCACGGGGCGGCGGCCGCGGCCGCGCTGGCGGCGGATGGCCGGAGCCGGGGCGAGCAGCGGGTGGCCGAGGAGGCGATGGCGGCGGGGGAACGCTTCCTCGCGCACGGCCGCCGGTGCGCCGCCGAGGGCATGCCGAGGTCGGGCACGCTCGGCCCCGAGGGCCGGGCCTGGGTGGCCCGGCTGGAGGCCGCCGCGAGCGGGCTCGGCGGCGATCCCGAACCGCGGCTGTGGGCGGAGGCGGCCGAGGCGTTCGGCTACGGCGCGGTGTACGAGCAGGCGTTCTGCCGGTGGCAGTACGCGCGGGCGCTGCTCGCCTCCGGTGCCGACGTCGCCGAGGCCACGGCCGCGCTGGAGGCCGCGCACAAGGTCGCCGCCGAGCTGGACGCGGTACCGCTGCGCGACGCCGTCCGCGATCTGGGGCACCGCGCCCGCATCGAACTGGCCGGTGCCGCCGCGCCGTCCGGTACCGAGGGCGCCCGCACCCCGGCGGACCCGCTGACCGATCGGGAACGTGACGTGCTGGAGCGTGTGGCGCTCGGGCGCACCAACCGCCAGGTCGGCGCGGAGCTGTACATCAGCGAGAAGACCGTGAGCGTGCACCTGTCGCGGGTGATGGCCAAACTCGGCGCGAGCCGCCGCGCCGAAGCTGTCGCCATCGCCTACGACCGCGGCCTCCTCGCCGCCCCCGCACCGTCCGAATAGGACGGCCTAATCGCGTTGCGCTCATTTGTCCTTTGTGGACCGTGATGCCGTGAAGGGGTCCTTCGCGGCATTGGGTGGACCCGGGGACGGGTGACTTGCCGGGGGTGTTGCTCGTGGGCTCGTCGCGACGGCCGGGTCTTCGCGCGGCGGCGTCGCCTGTCGCGAACGCTCCGTTCGCGACGTTCAACGTCGCGAACGGAGCGTTCAGGACCAAGGCGCGGCGCCCTGGACAGCCGCCGGGCCCCGTCCCGAACGACGCTCAGTTCGAGACCGGGGCGCCATCCGCGCCACCCTTACCGTGAATGTCACTTTGAGGGGCCTGACGATCCGGGATCCGCGCGTCAGCGCCAGGGCAGGTGGCGCAGCGCCTTGAGCCCGGCGGTCAGGCCGCGCGCCCACACCGAGCCGGGCACCCCGCGGCCCGGCCGCAGCGCGAGTCCGCGCTGGATCGCGATCGACTGGGATTCGGTGTATTTCAACAACCCTTCGGCGCCGTTGCGGCGTCCGACGCCGGATTCCTTCATTCCGCCCATAGGCACGCCGACACTGCCGAACGTCGCCGCGTAGCCCTCGTTCACGTTGACCGTGCCCGCCTTCAGCCGCGCCGCGACCTCCCAGCCCGCGCGCCCGTTGCGTGACCAGACACTCGCGTTGAGCCCGAACGGCGTGTCGTTCGCGGCCTCGATCGCCTCGGTGACGTCGGTGTAGCCGTAGACCGAAACGACCGGGCCGAACGTCTCGTCGGCGAACGGCGTCATCTCCGGCGTGACTCCGGAAAGGACGGTCGGCTCGTAGAACAGCGGCCCCAGGTCGGGCCGCGCCCGGCCGCCCGTCAGCACCTGTGCGCCCTTCGACCGGGCGTCCTCGACGTGCCGCGACACGGTCCGCAGCTGGTCCTCCGAGGTCAGCGAACCCATCTGCGCGTGGAAGTCCAGCGCGCCGCCGAGCCGCAGCGCGGCCGTCTTCGCGACGAACGCGCGGGTGAACTCCTCGCGGATGTCCTCGTGCACGTAGATCCGCTCGACCGACACGCACAGCTGGCCCGCCGAGGAGAAGCACGCGGTCACCGCGCCCGCGGCGGCCTTGGCGACGTCGGCGTCGGGCAGCACGATCATCGGGTTCTTGCCGCCGAGTTCGAGCGAGTAGCTGGTCAGCCGCTTCGCCACCTGCCCGGCCAGTTCCTTGCCCGTGGGCGTGGAACCGGTGAAGCACAGGTAATCCGACTCCTCGACGAGCGCCGCGCCGATCCGCGAGCCGCGGCCGAGCACGATCTGCCACACGTCGTCCGGGAGCCCCGCTTCGGACGCGAGTTCGTGCAGCCACAGCGCGGAAAGCGCGGTCTGGTTGTCCGGCTTCTGCACCACGGTGTTGCCCGCGGCGAGCGCGGGGAAGACGTCCATCGCGGTCAGGGCGAGGGGGTAGTTCCACGGCGAGATGATCCCGACGACGCCTTTCGGGTGCCGGATCTCGCCGGTCTTCGTGAGGCCGGGGATGACGCCCGCCGCGCGCCGCGGCGCCAGGATCTTGGCGCTGTGTTTCCCGTAGTAGGCGGCGACCAGCGCGGCCGCGCTCACCTCGTCGAACGCGTCGAGCCGGGCCTTGCCCGCCTCGATCTGGACCAGGTCGAGCACCTCACGCTGACGTTCGAGGATCAGGTCGTGCAGCCGGACGAGCACCTGCTGACGTTCCCGCACCGGGCGCTCGGCCCAGTCGCGCTGCGCCGCGCGTGCGGTGGCGAAGGCCGCGCGGACCTCGGGGTCGCCCGCCTGCGGGAGGGTCGCGATCGGCTTCCCGGTGAAGGGCGCGGGCATCCGGACCGGTGCGTTGTCGGCGCCGCCGGTCACCCGGGCGACGAGCTGGGCCGCGCGGGCCGCCGAAGGTCCGGAGGGCACGTTCCCGACCGTGCCGGTGAGGACTGTGCGGTCAATGCCGTCGTGGTCCACGTTCGCCGGTGTCGTGCTGGTCATGCGATCGCTCCGTTCCGCCGAGACGACGTCCGGGCACGCCGGCGCCGCAAAGGTGTTACCCGCGAGTAAACCATACCGGCGGTACGGAGAAAAGTTAGACGTGAATAAGATTCATATTATGGCGTGGCGTCCTCGTAGAGCATGGTGGCGATCCGCTTCCATTCGTCGAGCAGCTGTCGGCGCCGTTTCGGGTCGCCGCCGAGTTCCGCGTCCAGTGCGAGTCCCCTGGTCAGGTTGACTGTCAGCCAGAACAACAACTGCGCGCGCTCCGGCGGCAGCTCGCCCGCGACCTCGGTGACGTGCTTCAGGGTGGCGCGGCCGAGTGCCCGGTCGACCGGGCGGATCGCCGCGCGCAGTTCGGGGTCGGTCCTCGCCGCCACCCACAGTTCGGTGACCGCGGTGGACAGTGTCCCCGAATAGCCCTCCCAGAGCAGGTCGATCGCCGCCGCGACACCGCGGCCGCCGCTGGGCAGCTCCGCGAGCGAGGAGGCCAGCTGTTCCCGCAGCCGCGTCGTCAGGTGTTCGACCGCGGTCGCCATCAGCTCGGCCTTCGTGGCGAAATGGTGCTGTACGGCGCCTTTCGACACCCCGGCGCGGGCGCAGACCTCCTGCACGGTCGTCCGCGCGTGGCCGAGTTCGACCAGGCAGTCGATCGTCGCGTCGAGCAGTGCCGTGCGGGTCTGCTCGCGGCGTTCGGCCTGCGTGCGGTGGGCCTTCGCCGCGGGCGCCCGTGTTACCTCGGTCACCTGAAACCCCCGCTTCACCACTTTACGTTCAGTCCGGTACGGATGTACATTCCAGCCAGAACTTACATTCCCAGCGTCATGTTTTCCAGTGCCGCTCGTGCTCAGGAGGCGTCGCCGTGCCGTTGCAGATCCAGAAGAGCTCGTGGAGCACCACCGAGCTCGAAGACCTGCGGGAGCTGTCCCGGACGTTCATGCAGAAGGAACTGGTGCCGCACCAGGAACGCTGGGCCAAGGAGAAGCGGCTCGACCGCGAGGTGTGGACCAAGGCGGGCGAGATCGGCCTGCTCGCGCTGTCCATCCCGGAGGAGTACGGCGGTGGCGGCGGGACCTTCGCCCACGAGGCGGTGCTGTACGAGGAGCAGGCCCGTTCCGGCGACAGCGCGTGGGGCGTTTCCGTCCACAATGGAATCGTCGCGCACTACATCCTCGCGTATGCCAGCGAAGAGAAGAAGCGCGAGTGGCTGCCGAAGTTCGCCACCGGCGAGCTCGTCGGCGCGGTCGCGATGACCGAGCCCGGCACCGGTTCGGACCTGCAGGGCATCAAGACCCGTGCGGTCCGCGACGGCGACCACTACGTCATCAACGGCGCCAAGACCTTCATCACCAACGGCTACCACGCCGATCTGGTGGTCGTCGCGTGCAAGACCGATCCGGACGCGGGCGCGCAGGGCGTGTCGCTGATCGCGGTCGAGACCGACACTCCCGGCTTCCGCCGCGGCCGTGTGCTGGACAAGGTCGGGCTCAAGGGCCAGGACACCGCCGAGCTGTTCTTCGACGACGTCCGCGTGCCCGTCGCCAACCTGCTCGGCGAGGAGGAGGGGCAGGGCTTCATCCAGCTGATGCTGCAGCTGCCGCAGGAACGGCTGATCATCGCCGTCACCGCGGTGGCCGGGATGGAGGCCGCGATCGACCTCACGCTGGACTACACCAAGGAGCGCACCGCGTTCGGCAGGCCCATCTTCTCCTTCCAGAACACCAAGTTCACCCTCGCCGAGGCGGCCACCGAAGCCGCGGTGGCGCGGGCCTTCCTCGACCAGTGCATCGAACGGCACCTCAAGGGCGAGCTCGACGTGCAGGGCGCGGCGATGGCGAAACTGTGGACCACCGAGCGCGTCAACAAGGTCATCGACGACTGCGTGCAGCTGTTCGGCGGCTACGGCTACATGACCGAGTACCCGATCGCGCGGGCCTGGACCGACGTCCGGATCTCGCGGATCTTCGGCGGCACCAGCGAGATCATGAAGGAAATCATCTCCCGTACGCTCTGATCCGCTTGCCGCGCAAGGCTTGTGCCGCAAAGAAGGGACACACCCATGAAGGCTGGTCCGCTGAGCGGGCTGAAGGTCGTCGAACTCGCCGGGCTCGCGCCGGGGCCGTTCGCCACCATGATCCTCGCCGACCTCGGTGCCGACGTCGTCCGCGTCGACCGCGCCACCCCCGGCGAGGACGTGCTCGGGCTCTCGAACGATCCGCTGGCGCGCGGCCGCCGGTCGGCCGGGATCAACACCAAGACCCCCGAAGGCGTCGAACTCGTCCTCAAGCTCGCCGACACCGCCGACGTGCTGATCGAGGGTTTCCGGCCCGGCGTGGCCGAACGGATCGGCCTCGGCCCCGACGTCGTGCACGCCCGCAACCCGCGGCTGGTCTACGGCCGGATGACCGGCTGGGGTCAGGACGGGCCCCTGGCCAAGGCGGCGGGGCACGACATCAACTACATCGGCATCGCGGGCGCGCTCGAACCCATCGGACGGCAGGGGGAGCGGCCGGTGCCGCCGCTCAACCTGGTCGGCGACTTCGGCGGTGGTGGCCTGCTGCTGGCCATGGGCATCCTCGCCGCGCTGTACGAGCGGACGTCGTCGGGCAAGGGGCAGGTCGTCGACGCGTCCATGGTGGACGGTGCCGCGCTGCTCACCACGAGCCTGCACGGGATGCGCGCGGCCGGTGTGTGGCCGGGCGAGCGTGGCGACAACATGCTCGACGGCGGCGCCCCGTTCTACGACACCTACGAGACCGCCGACGGCAAGTACGTCGCGGTCGGCGCGATCGAGATGCGGTTCTGGGGCGACCTGGTCAAGGTGCTCGGCCTGAACCCGGAAGAACTCCCGTTGCACGTCGACAAGTCACAGTGGCCGAAGCTGCGGGAGATCGTCGCCGAGGCGATCGCCCGGCACACCCGCGACGAGCTCTGCGCCCGCGCGGAGGGCACCGACGCGTGCCTGACGCCGGTCCTTTCCCCCGGCGAGGCCGCGCAGCACCCGCACAACGCGGCACGCGGCACGTTCGTCGACGTCGGCGGTCTGGTGCAGCCCGCACCGGCACCGCGGTTCGACCGGACTCCGCCCGGCACGCCGGAAGCCCCGCACGACAAGGGATCCGACACGCTCGGAGTGCTGGACGAACTGGGCCTGGGCGAGGACGAGATCGCGAAACTGCGGGAAGCCGGCGCTATCGCCTGACTTGAGGCTGGGCTACTCCGTTGTCCGTGAGATCGTCGCGGACAACGGAGTAAAGCACGTTGTCCCGCCATTTCCCGTCGCGGAAGCCGTAACCGCGCAGGACGCCCTCGCGGGTGAACCCCGCCTTCTCCAGCGAGCGTTGCTCGGCGCGGTTGCCGACCTCGGTGGTCGCTTCGACGCGGTTGAGCTGGGTGTGCGCGAACAGGTAACGCACCAGCAGGCGCTGGGCTTCGGTGCCGTAGCCGTGCCCGCGCGCTTCGGGCGCCAGGACGAGGCCGATCGTCCAGCAGTACGACGTGGGGCTGGTCCGGCTGCGGTGCCAGGAAACCAGCCCGACCGGGCGGTCGCCGAGCGTCGCGATGAGCATGCCGCTGTCGGTGGTGAGCATGCCGGTCTCGTGCCAGCGGCGGCGCAGGTAACCGGGGTCGTGCCAGCCGTACCACTGGAAGTCGCCGGTCGCCTCGGGATCGTTGGTCAGCGCTTCCAACAGGCCGAGATCCCCTTCGGAGACCGGGCGGAGCGCCACTCTGTCGGCCGGATCCCTGTCGGCTTCGTCGTCCATGGCCGGAGCGTAGCCGTCCGAACGCCCGGTGTCGCGAGCGGTCTTCAGCCGAAGCTGCCGTGCCGCCCCGCGCCCCCGGCGAACCGCGCCGCGCCGTCGGCCGCTTCCCCTGCCAGCGTCCCGGCGCCCATGGCACCGGCGAACTCGGCCCGCAGAGCGTCCTCTTCGGACAGTCCGAACTGGAGGTACGCCGAACGGCGGTCACCCCGCAGGCAGGTCTGCGGGAACGCGGCCAGCTGCCGGGCGAGTTCCTGTGCCGCGGAAACCGCCTCCCCCTCGGGCACCACGCGGTTCGCCAGCCCGATGGCCTGCGCCTCGGTGGCGTCGACCGGCCTGCCGGTGAGGATCATGTCCATCGCGCGCGACTGCCCGATCAGCCGGGGCAGCCGCACCGTGCCGCCGTCGATCAGCGGGACGCCCCAGCGGCGGCAGAACACGCCGAACACCGCGGTGGCGTCCGCGATCCGCAGATCGCACCACAGCGCGAGCTCGAGCCCGCCCGCGACGGCGTGGCCCGAGACCGCGGCCAGCACCGGCTTGCCCAGCGCCATCCGGGTCGGGCCCATCGGGCCGTCCCCGCCGGGCGCGAGGCGGTTCATCCGTTCGGTGCCGACGGCCTTGAGGTCGGCGCCCGCGCAGAACGCGCCGCCCGCGCCGGTCAGGACCGCGACCGAGGCCTCGTCGTCGGCGTCGAAGGCCCGGAAGGCCTCGGCGAGCGCCGCGGCGGTGGGGCCGTCGACGGCGTTGCGGGCCTCCGGACGGTTGATCGTGATCGTCGTCACCGAGTCCGCGCGCTCGACCAGGACGTTTTCCGCCATCGCTGCTCCTGTGGGTGGTGTTCGGGTGTTTTCCCGGCTCGGGGCTCCTAGAGTAGGGAGCACGTCCCGCGGTGCGCGCGGGGTTCGAGGTGACGCAGTGGCTCCCGGGGCGGCACCGCGCCGGACACGGAGGGGGAGAGATGTCCAGCGGACTGAAGAAGGTCCTCATCATCGCGGTGGTCCTGCTCGTCCTGTTCTTCCTGATCACCCAGCCGAACCAGTCCGCGGGAGTCGTCCACACCGCGCTCGGCTGGCTCAAGAACGGCGCGGAGGCGATCGTGACGTTCTTCCGGAGCCTCTTCCAGTAATTCCGCGCTCTGCGTGACCAGCGGCGGGACATTATCCCGCCGCCGGTTACTGTGCGTCCTCGATCGGGTGGATCACGGATTGTGACCGATCCCAGATTTCGGTCCCGCCGCTCGACCATCCGGGTGGATTGGCCTCGAGAAACCCCAGGTCAACGAATTCGTAGCAGTTGGGGTATGGCGGAGGACACCACTCCGGCCCTACGGTCCTCACATTGCGTGATCGGCCGGTTCCCCGCTCCCCGGGACACCGCGCCGGGCACGCGGATTATCGGTCGTTGGTGCAGTTCAACGTGGTGCGCACAGCGTGCGGTGGCGGGCGTCGGGGCCCGCCCAGTCGGGGACCAATGAGGAGGCAGGGATGACCGGAGATCCCGGAGTGGACGCGCTGATCCAGCAGTGGGCCGCCGAGCGCGAGCAGAGCGCCGAAGAGCGCGAGGTCCACCGGATCGCGTCCGCGTGGCTCGCCGAAGCTCCACAGCCCGCCGCGCCGGGGATCCCCGGCCAGCGCGAACGGTCCGGACCGGCGCGCTGGGCGCCGGTCGAGGCCGCGGACCCCGGCTACCTCGACGCGATGCGCCGCAGGCTGCCCGAGGTCCCGGAGGAACTGCTCGTCGCTGCCGCGAGCTGGTGGCAGATGGTCGGCGGCGTCGCCGAGGCCGAACAGTGGTGGGACGCCGGGATCAGCCCGCTCGACCAGCGCGCGCTCGACTACCGGGCGGCCGGCCTGGCACCGTCCGACCTCGCGCGCAGGCTCGGGCCGATGACCGTGCTCCAGCACCTGCGCCGGGGCAGCGCGCCCGCCTGGTGCGTGGCCCGCCTCGCCCGCCAGCAGAAGACCGCCTGAAGGCTTCGCCCCGTTCCGCCGGGTGAAACCGGCGTGCCGAGCCGATCGGACGGGCCCGCGTAACGCTAACCTGCGCGGGCTCGTTGAAGGATCGACCGACGACACGCTGGAGGACCGGAGTTCCGTGCGCACCACCGGAGAAACCGAGGAAGAAACAACCTCCCCGGCCGCGCCGGCACCGGTGCGCCGGAGACCGGGCACCGCGGTGCTGGGCAGGCTCGCGATCGTGGTCGCCGTGGTCGCGGTCGCGGGCGGCGGGGTGTGGCTGGTCACCAAGGCGTCCGCGCCGGTGGCGAGCCCGACCACCACGGACATCCCGGCGTTGCAGGTCAAGGCCGCGGACGTGCAGCCGGGCTCCGTCGTGCCGGTCAGCGCCGTCGTCGCGGGCGGCGAACAGCCGACCGCCCCGCAACAGGCCGAAAAGCAGCAGCCGAAGCCAGGGGACAAGAACCCGCTCGCCACCTGGGCCACCCAGATGGCAGCGGCGACCGGCGTCCCGGCGCGGGCGCTGCGGGCCTACGGCAACGCGGAGCTCGCGCTGCGCGCGAACCAGCCGGCCTGCAAGATCTCGTGGGCCACGCTGGCCGGTATCGGCCGGATCGAGTCCAACCACGGCCAGTACGGCGGGGCGGTGCTCCAGGAGAACGGACTGCCGTCGAAGCCGATCGTCGGCGTCCCGCTCGACGGGTCGCCCGGCGTCGCGGCGATCAACGAGGGCGACAGCCCGGCGCACGCGATGGGGCCGATGCAGTTCATCCCCAGCACCTGGCGGAAGTGGGCGTCGGACGGCAACGGCGACGGGCTGGGCGATCCGCAGCAGATCGACGACGCGGCGTTGACCGCGGCCCGCTACCTGTGCGCCGGCGGCCGGGACATGGCGAGCCCGGCGGGCTGGTGGGCCGGGATCCTGTCCTACAACAACTCGACCGAATACGCGCAGAAGGTCTTCGGTCTCGCCGACGGATACGCGAAGGCGGCGCAGGCGGCCAAGGGCAGGGCCTGAGCCCGGACCGAGCCGTCCGCTCTCAGCAGGCCAGTGCTAGCGTCGAAGCCGTGCCAGCACGTTCAGCCCCGGCGGGTTCCAGCACCGGGCGCCGACTCCTGATCGTCGGCGTCTGCCTGGTGAGCCTGGCTGGTGCCTGCGGTCTCGCCTGGTGGCAGTGGGACCGGTTCACCTCGGCGAGCGGGACGTTCCAGAACCTCGGCTACGTCCTGCAGTGGCCGCTGTTCGGGCTGTTCCCGGCGTTCATGTTCTGGCGCATCCGGCAGCTGCGGCTGCGTGCCGCGCAGCAGGACGCGCCGGAAACCGCGCGGCCCGCGCCGCGCGTGGACGTCCCCGCCCCTCGCCGCGCCGTGCCCGCGGTGGCCGTGGCCGACGAGGACGACGAGCTGGCCGCCTACAACCGATACCTGCGCGAGCTGCACGCCCGTGACCAGGAGACCAGCAGGCCAGAGACCAGCAGGCCAGAGTGAGGAAGACCGCATGACCACTCGAACTGACGCTGACGCCGCGCGGACCGGCGCGCCCGCGCTGTCCGGCCCGCTCCTCCGGTTCCGCGTTTCCGCCTACGTCACCGGTATCGGCCTGCTCGGGCTGTGCTTCGTGATGGTGCTGCGCTACGGCTTCGCCCTGCCCGAGCCGTCCGCGATCTACTCGCCGATCCACGGCGTGCTGTACATGATCTACCTGGTGCTCACGATCGACCTCGCGATCAAGGCCCGCTTCTCGATCAAGGGCACCGTGCTGGTGCTGCTCGCCGGCTGCGTGCCGTTCGTGTCGTTCCTGGTCGAACGCCGCGTCACCCACCGGGTCCAGGCAGGCCAGAAGCTCTGACGGACGTGCCGTTAAGGCCACCTTACGGGCGTCCGACGCCCGTAAGGTGGCCTGAAC
>NZ_JBHYJW010000086.1:0-30608 GCF_042741125.1 Amycolatopsis sp. NPDC058986
CCTTACAGGCGTCAGACGCCCGTAAGGTGGCCTTAACGGCATGCTGGGACTTGGCCGGGGGCTGCGAGGAGGCGGGGTGGCGCGGCACCCCCTCGCGGCCCCCGGGGTTCAGTGGGCGACGGCCTTTTCGGCGCCTGCCCCGGTCAGCGAGCGGACCTCCATCTCGGCGTACTTCTTCTCGTCGTGTTCCTTCGACAGCACGGTGCCGAGCCAGCCGAGGAAGAACGCGATCGGGATCGACACCAGGCCCGGGTTGTCCAGCGGGAACCAGTGGAAGTCGACACCCTGGATCATCGACGCGCTCTTGCCCGTCTTCGGGTCGATCGGCTTCCCGGACACCGCCGGGGAGAAGACGATGAGCACGATCGTGACGATCAGGCCGCCGTAGATCGACCACAGCGCGCCCTGGGTGTTGAAGCGTTTCCAGAACAGCGAGTAGAGGATCGTCGGCAGGTTCGCCGACGCCGCGACCGCGAAGGCCAGCGCCACCAGGAACGCGACGTTCTGGCCGTTCGCCAGGATGCCGCCGACGATCGCCACCGCGCCGATCACCAGCGCGGTGATCCGGGCCACGCGCACCTCCGAACCCGGCGTCGCCTTGCCCTTCTTGACAACGCTGGCGTAGACGTCGTGGGCGAACGAGGCCGACGCGGTGATCGTCAGGCCCGCCACCACCGCCAGGATCGTCGCGAACGCGATCGCCGCGATCAGGCCCAGCAGCACCGGACCGCCGAGTTCGAGCGCGAGCAGCGGCGCCGCCGAGTTGACCCCGCCGGGCGCGGCCTTGATCTTGTCCGGGCCGACCAGCGCGCCCGCGCCGTAGCCGAGCACCAGCGTGAACAGGTAGAAGACGCCGATCAGCACGATCGCCCACACCACGGAACGCCGGGCCTCACGCGCGGTAGGCACCGTGTAGAAGCGCATCAGCACGTGCGGCAGGCCCGCGGTGCCCAGCACCAGCGCGATGCCGAGCGAGAAGAAGTCCAATTTGGACGTTCCCGTCGCGCCGTACTGCTTGCCCGGCCCGAGCAGCGCCTGCCCGGCCTTGCCGCCCTTGTCGACGGCGGCCTGCAGCAGGCTGGAGAAGTTGAAGCCGTACTTGCCGAGTACCCACAGCGTCATCGCCAGCGCGCCGATGATGAGCAGCGCGGCCTTGATGATCTGCACCCACGTGGTGCCCTTCATCCCGCCGATCAGCACGTACGCGATCATGATGACGCCGACCACGACGATCACCAGCGTCTGGCCGGTCTTGCCCTCGATGCCGAGCAGCAGCGCGACGAGACCGCCGGCGCCCGCCATCTGGGCGAGCAGGTAGAAGAACGACACGGCGAGCGTCGAGATCGCCGCCGCGGCCCGCACCGGACGCTGCCGCATCCGGAAGGCCAGAACGTCGCCCATGGTGAATTTCCCGGTGTTGCGCAACAACTCCGCGACGAGCAGCAGCGCGACCAGCCACGCGACCAGGAAGCCGATCGAATACAGGAATCCGTCGTAACCGTAGACCGCGATGGCGCCCGCGATACCGAGGAACGACGCCGCCGAGAGGTAGTCGCCGGAAATCGCGATACCGTTCTGCGGCCCGGTGAACGCGCGGCCGGCGGCGTAGTAGTCCGACGCCGTTTTGGTGTTACGGCTGGCGCGGAACACGATCACGAGCGTGATCAGCACGAACAGCGCGAAAATGCTGATGTTCAGGAGCGGGCTGCTGCCTTCGACGCTTGCGGCGAGCGTGGCGCTCATGCCTTCTCCTCCTCTTTTTCCAGGTCCGTGCGGATCTTTTCGGCCACCGGGTCGAGCTTCTTGTTGGCGTAGCGCACATACAGCCACGTGATCAGGAAGGTCGACACGAACTGCAGCAGCCCGAAGACGAGGCCGACGGTGATGTTGCCGAACAGCTTGGTGCTCATGAACCCGTGCGCGTAGTCGGCGAGCAGGACATAGAGCAGGTACCAGGCGAGGAACAACGCCGCCATCGGGAAGACGAAGCGGCGCAGGCGGCCGCGCAACTCCCGGAACTCCGCGCTTTCATGGGCCTTTTCCCAGACCGTGGCGTCCGGTGGCCCGCCGGTCACGTCGGTGTCTGTGGTGCTCATCGGCGTCTCCTCGCGGCACTGCGAATGTGGTGCGCGCCACGGTAGGGATCACCAGGTGAGGACGGAACCGTCAGCGGTTCAAACGCAAGCTCCGACGACGAACGGTTGACGAACGGCGCGTCGCCGGGGACGAACGGCGCTCGTGCAGATGCAATCGCAGCATCGCCGTCGTCGACCAGGAGGGCGGCCTGCCCCGCGAAGAGACCAGCATCATTACGCCGAATGCCGACGGTACCGACCAGAGTGCCGGTTGGGCCACCACGATCGCCACCCAGCCGTGCAGTTTGGGTCCGGCGAGGGTGAACAGGAACGAACCCGACGAGGCCAGCAGCCCGGCGAGCACCCCGGCGATCCCGCCCGCCGCGGTCAGCCGCGGCCACCAGATGCCGAGCACCAGCAGCGGGCAGAACGTCGACGCCGCCACGGTGAAGCCCCAGGTGACCAGCTCGCCCGCGCCGAAGCGCGCCGAGGGCAGCGCGAGCAGCACCATCACGCCCGCGACGACGACCACCGTCACCCGCAGCCGCCGCAGGCCGCCGGGCATGAGGTCGTAGGCGAGCGCCCCGGACATCACCAGCAGCAGGCCCAGCGACGTCGCGAGGAACGCCGCGAACGCGCCCGCGGTGAGCAGCGCGGTGAACAACTGCCCGGCCCATCCACTGTCCACTTGGGACGGGAGGGCGACGACGACGGTGTCGGTACCGCCGGACAGGTACAGCTGGGGCACCAGCACCCGGCCGAGCACGCCGTAGATCCCGGGGAACAGGTAGAAAACGCCGAGCAGCGCCACGGTGATCGCCGCGGTCCGGCGGGCGGCGCGGCCGTCCGGGCTGGTGTGGAAGCGCATCAGGACGTGCGGCAGGCCCATCGTGCCCAGCATGATCGCGATCAGGATCGACCAGGTGCTCAGCAGCGGGTAGCCCTGGTCGCCGAGGTCCAGCAGCGGCCGCTGCCAGTCACGGCCGCCCAGCGGCGCGACGCCCGGCACCGACGGCACGGGCGCTCCCGCGGCGAACGTCAGTTTGTCCTTGCTGCTCAAGGAAAGTTCGCCGGGCTGCAGGACGCGGGTGCCGCCGTCCTGCGTGCGCAGCGTTGTCGGCTCGGTGATCCGCAGCGTCGTGTCGATCTCGAACGAGACCGGGGTGTCGTGCTCGAACCGGGTGAATTCCACCGGATGCAGTGCCGCGTCCCGGTTCACCGCGCCCGCCTGCAGCACCAGCCAGATCGCCGGGACCAGGAACAGCAGCAGCTTCAGCACGAACTGGAACGCCTGCACGTACGTCGCCGCGCGCATCCCGCCGAGCGCGAGCGTCACGCTCACCGCCGTCCCGGCGATCACGACGCCGACCCAGTACGGCGTGCCGCCGACGGCCTTGAGCACCAGGCCGGCGGTGCGGAACTGGGGGAGGACGTAGATCGTGCCGATCACCAGGATGACCACGGCGGACAGCTTGCGCAGCGCGGGCGAGGCCAGCCGCGCCTCGGCGAAGTCCGGCACGGTGAGCGCGCCCGACCGCCGCATCGGCGCCGCGACCAGCACGAGCATCGCGATGTAGCCCGCGGTGAACCCGACCGGGTACCACAGCGCGCCGACCCCGTCCTTCACCACGAGTCCGGCGACGCCGAGGAAGGATGCCGCCGACAGGTACTCGCCGGACACCGCCGCCGAGTTCACCAGCGGCGAGACCCGGCGTGAGGCGACGAGGAAGTCCGACGTCGTCCGCATCGCCGCGACGCCCCGGATCCCGATCAGCAGCGTCACCGCCACCACCGGCGCGACGGCTAACGCGACCCCCACTCAGGTCTCCCCGGTCACGAGTCGTCCTCGAGGCGTTCGGCGCGGCGCAGCTGCCAGCGGGCGAGCAGGGCCATCGCCGGGTACGGCAGCACCGCGATCATCAGCCACGACAGCGGGATTCCCCACAACCGCACCGAATCCAGCCCGGGGAACACCGCGAACACCGCGGGCAGCCCGAGCAACAACGCGAAGATGAGCACCAGCGCCGGAATCCCGCGACGTCGCTGTGCCCGGTACAGCTCGCTCGCGCGCTGCGCGTCCGCCGCGCGCAGCCGGGGCTGCCGCCAGCGGCCCCGCGCCTGCCGCCGCGCGTGCGCGAGCCGGGTCTGCGGGCTGGTGACGGCGACCCGCCGGACGCGGCTCATCGCCGAGACCCGAGCTGACCGCGTTGCGCGGCTTCGAGCAGCCTGTCCCGCAGGTCGCGGGCGTGCCTGCGGCTGACAGGGACGTCCCCGGCCTCGGTGTGCGCGAGCAGGCCGCCGGTGGTGTCGCTGCGCAGCTCCAGCACCGCGTCGACGGCCAGCAGGAACCCGCGGTGCACCCGGCTGAACCCGGTGCCCTCCCAGTACTCCTCCAGCCGCGAGATCGGCATCCGCACCACGTGCACTCCGGCCTTCGTGTGCAGCCGGACGTAGTCGCCGTGTGCCTCTGCGAACAGGACGTCGTCGCGCCGCACGTACCGGGTCCGGCCGCCGGAGTCGACCGGCAGCGCGGCCATCGCGTCGGGAGCGGGACGCGAAGGCGCCGCCATGCGCGTCACCTTCGCCAGCGCGGCCGACAGCCGTTCGGCGCGGACCGGCTTGAGCAGGTAGTCGACCGCGCCGATGCCATACGCGGTGACCGCGTGCCCGTCGTGCGCGGTGACGAACACGATCACCGGCGGTTCGGACAGCTTCGCCAGCAACGAGGCCAGTTCCAGCCCGTCGAGGCCGGGCATGGAGATGTCGAGGAACACCGCGTCGAAGTGGTCCGCCTGAAGGAGTTTCAACGCCTTCAGCGCGTCTCCGGCACCGACGACCTCGCCGACTTCGGGCGCCTCGCGCAGCATCCGGCACAGCTCGTCGAGCGCGGGCGCCAGGTCGTCCACGGCGAGTACCCGCAGCCCGGTCACGGAAGCACCCCCGGCTGAAAGCGGGGTACACGCACGATCACCCGGGTGCCCGCGCCGATGGCGGTCTCCACGGTCAGCCCGTACCAGGCGCCGTAGACGTCGCGCAGCCGTCTGTCCACATTGGCCAGTCCGACGCCGCCGTCGGAGCCCTTGCCCGCCAGGATCTCCGCGGCCCGCTCCGGCGCCATCCCGACGCCGTCGTCCTCGACCGTGATCACGCAGTGGTTCCCTTCCGCCTGCCCGTCCACCTGGACGAGCCCGGTGCCCGAGCGCGGCTCGATCCCGTGCCGGATCGCGTTCTCCACCAACGGTTCCAGCACCAGGTACGGCACCGCGACGGCGAGCACCTCCGGCGCCACCCTGACCTGGACGCGCAGCCGCTCGCCGAGTACCGCCCGCTGCAGCGCCAGGTACGTCTCGACCGCGCGGAACTCCTCGGCGACGACGGTGTATTCGCCGTGCCGGGCGAGGCTGTAGCGCGTGTAGTCGGCGAAGTCGAGCATGAGGTCGCGGGCGCGGTCCGGGTCCGAACGCACCAGTGAGGCGATCACGGTCAGCGCGTTGTAGACGAAATGCGGTGACATCTCCGCGCGCAGCGCCCGCAGCTCGGCCTCCGCCGCCTGCTCCGCGGACGCCTCCAGCCTGCCCCGCTCCAGCGCCTGGACCACCAGGTCGGCGGCCTCGCGAGCCACGCTCGCCGGTACGTCGCCGACGACCAGCAGCGCGCCGGCGGGCTCGTCGTGGACGTGCAGCGGCAGGACGCGCAGCTCCGCGTCGGCCCCGGGCTGCTCGCTGCGCAGTGTCTCTTCGAGCAGCTTCGCGACGACGTCGTCCGAGCCGGGACGACCCGACCAGAGCAGCGAGCCGGAGAGGTCGGCCAGCCCGAGGCCCGGCACGCCGAACAGCCGTCGCAGGCCGTGGGCGGCCCTGCGGGCGTGGGCCCCGGCGAGGCCGTCCATCAGGTCGTGGGTGATCCGGCGCGCTGCGGCGAGCACGGGCAGGGGATCGGCGGCCGAGGCCGCGCGTTTCGCCAGCACGGACGTCGGACCTCCCCTCGGTGCCGCTTCGGGACAGTTCGGGACAGCTCGGGACAGTGAGGAAGGAGAGTCTAACCGGGAGTGATGTCGAGAACGCCGATCCGGTTCCGTCATCCCCGCGAAAGTGCCACGATCGGCACCCGCACCCGAGGAGACCACCATGAAGCACGAAGACGTCGCGGCGGTACTGGCCAAGCCGATTTCCGAGGAGCTGCTGGGCTCGTCGATCCCGGCCCGGCTGGCCTACGTCGGGCTCGACGGGGATCCGCGGGTCATCCCGATCGCGTTCCACTGGGACGGCGCGCGGATCATCGTGTGCACGCTGCCGAAGAGCGCGAAGGTGCGGGCGCTGGTGAGCAACCCCCGCGTCTCGCTCACCATCGACACCCAGAGTTGCCACCCGCCGCGTGTGTTGCTGATCCGCGGCGCGGCGAGCACCGAGCTGGTGGACGGGGTGCCGGAGGAATACGTGGCGGCCAGCCGCAAGCTGGTCCCGCCGGAGCAGTTCGAGGAGTGGTCGAACGGGGTGCACGCCCTCTACGACCAGATGGTCCGGATCACGATCACCCCGGACTGGGCGAAGCTCCTGGACTTCGAAACCACCATCCCGCAGTCCGTCGAAGACGTCATCCGCGCCCGCCAGTAGCCCGGGCGTCCGTGAATGCCACATTGAGGGACTCAGAGTCCCTCAATGTGGCATTCACGGACCTTCAGCGCCGCGGGATCAGCACTGCTGCTTGTAGAAGTACTGCGCGTTGGCGTCCATGTCCGCCTTGGTGATCGAGTGCAGGCCGGGGGTCAGGTTGCGGGTCACCGGCTTGCCCTCCAGCGCGTTCACCGCCTGCTGCACGCCCTGCTGGCCGATGGCCGCCGGGTCCTGCGCGATGAGCGCCTGGTACTCGCCCTTCTTCAGACCGTCCACTTCGGACGGGCTGGCGTCGAAGCCGACCAGGTTGACGGCGCCGACCTTGCCCGCGTTGCGCAGGCCGGTCGCCGCGCCCTCGCCGGTGTTCAGGTTGGTGGCGAAGATCCCCACCAGGTCCGGAGTGGACGACAGCGCCGCCGACACCTTCGACGCGGCCTGGTCCGGCTCGTTCTGGGTGAACTGCACCCCGGCCGACTTGAGGTTCGGGTGGTTCTTCAGCTCGTCCTCGAAGCCCTTGGCGCGGGCGTTCGTGGTCGAGGTCCCGGCGATGGTGTCGAGCACCAGCACCGACCCCTTCTTGTCACCGAGCAGCTTCGCCAGCGTCTGCGCCGCCAGCTTGCCGCCCTCGACGCTGTCCGAGGAGACCGAGGACTCCGCCACGCTGGTGTCCTTCAGCGCGGTGTCCACTTCGACGATCTTCGAGCCGCGGCTCTTGACCTGCTGGATCGGCGCCAGCATCGCCTGCGCGTCGGTCGGCGCGATGAGCAGCCCGGCGGGCGGGTTCGAGCCCAGCGCGTTGACGATCTGGGTCTGCATGGCCGCGTCGAACTTCTGCGGCGCCTGCGTGGTCAGCTCGTAGCCGAGCTTCTTCGCCTCGGCCTGGGCACCGCACTGCATCGAGATGTAGAACGGCTCGGCCTGCACGCCGGGAACCAGCATGAGCTTCTTGTTGTTGGCGGGCTTGGAGTCACCGGAGCCGCTCTGGCCGACCTGGCCACCGCCGCACGCGGTCAGCAGGGCGGCGGCGGAGGCGAGCGCGCCGGCGGCGACGAGGGACTTTCTCAACTTCATCGTGGAGCACCTCTTTGTGCAGTAGGGAAAATTACCGGGAGTTGCGGCGACGCCGGCGCCGCTGGTCGAACCACACCGCCGCGATCAGCACCGCGCCGACCGCGATCATCTGCCAGAAGTCCTGGACGTGCGTGATGTTGAAGCCCTTCTTCAGCACGGCCGGGATGAACACGCCGATCACGGTGCCGAGGATCGACCCGACGCCGCCGAAGAGGCTCGTCCCGCCCATCACCGTCGCCGCGATGGCGTTGAGGTTGTCGGTGGTGTGCGCGGAGATCGTCGTCGACGCGTAGTACGCCAGCGAGAGGAAACCCGCGATCCCGGCGAGGAAGCCGGTCAGCGTGTACACCTTGAGCAGATGCGCGGTGACGCCGATGCCCGCCCGGCGCGCGCCCTCGGCGTTGGAGCCGACGGCGAAGGTGTAGCGCCCGAACTTCGTGGTGTGCAGCAGCCACGCGCCGATGAGCGTGATGACCACGGCCACCAGCACCAGGTTCGGCACGCCGCCGAAAGACGTCCCGTAGCCGAGGGTCTTGTTGAGCTCGGTCGGCACGCTCCGCACGTCGGACCCGTTGTTCAGCAGGTACGCCGCGCCGAGCGCCGCGCCCATGGTGCCGAGCGTGACGATCAGCGGCGGGATGTTCGCCACCGCGATGAGGAACCCGTTGAGCAGGCCCCACACCGTGCCCGCCACGACCGCGGCGAGCAGGCCGACCAGGATGACGCCCCAGCCCGCGTGGCTCGCGTCGCCACCGGAAAGCGCTTCCATCGTCTTCCCGGCCACCATGCCCGCGAAGATCAGCACCGAGCCGACCGACAGGTCGATGCCCGAGGTGATGATCACGAACGTCATACCGACCGAGAGCACCAGCAGCACCGAGGTCTCGATGAGCAGTGTCTGGAAAGTGAACAGCGTGGCGAACTCGGCGGGCGCGATCGCGGTGAACACCACGATCAGCGCGAGCAGCACCAGCGCGATCCAGAACGTGTTGGCCCCGACCAGCCGCTTGCCGAGCGGCAGTTTGCCGAAGCCCGCGTCCGGCGCGGTCTGGATGTCCGGGTCCTTCTGAGCGGGGGTTGTCACGGTCATGCCGCCTCTTCCTGTACCAGTGCGCCGGTCATCGCGGCGACCAGGTCTTCCAGCTTCGTGTCGGCACCGGTGAAGCGGGCGACGCGCTTGCCGAGCCGCAGCACCTCGATCCGGTCCGACACCGACAGCACCTCGGGCATGTTGTGGCTGATCAGCACGACCGCGATGCCCTTGTCCCGCACCTTCTTGACCACGTCGAGCACGCGTTCCCGCTGCACGACGCCGAGTGCGGCGGTCGGCTCGTCCATGAACACGACCTTCGAGGCCCACACCACCGAACGCGCCACGGCGACGCTCTGGCGCTGGCCACCGGACAGCGAACCGATCGGCACGTCGGTGCTCTGCAACGTCACGCCGAGCCGCTTGAACTCCTCGACCGCCTGACGGCGCATCTCCGCCTTGTCCAGCATCCCGAGCTTGCCGAGGATGCCCTTGCGGTGGATCTCCCTGCCCAGGAACAGGTTCGCGGCCGGGTCGAGCTCCGGCGCGACCGCGAGGTCCTGGTACACCGTCTCGATGCCCATGCGCCGCGCGGTGGTCGGCGAGTCGAGGTGGATCTCGGCGCCGTCGAGCAGGATCTTGCCCGACGTCGGCTGTTCCGCCCCGGACAGGCATTTGACCAAAGTGGACTTTCCGGCGCCGTTGTCACCGATCAGTGCGGTGACCTCGCCCGCGCGGGCCTGGAACGAGGCCCCGCGCAGTGCCTCGACCGAGCCGTAGTACTTCGTCAGATTCTGTGCGTCCAGCAGGATTTCGCTCACGCCTGCGACCTCTTCTCCGGAACGGGCGGACGACAGCGGATGAGTGAAAGGTCACCCTCCACTGTGGACTGCCCGGCGTCGTGCGGGACCACGTACGTCTCGCCCTTGTTCAGCGCGTACTCGCCACCGTGCTCGGTGCGCAGCACGCCGGACCCTTCCATGACCACCAGCACCGCGAACGACGGGTCCAGTGACAACGTTGTCGCATGAGGACGGAGCCGGTCGGCGCGGAAGAAGGCGTCCGAGCCGTCGGCCAGCAGGTCCACAGTGGACGAGCTGTCCGAGCCGGTGTGCTTGACGATGCTCGTGAGCCGTTCGTCGTCCCAGCCGGTGGTGTCCAGCGTTTCGATGGCGGTGTCGAAGCCGAGGCCGAGGTGGCCCTTCTTCGGGTTCGCCAGGAAGTCCCGCCATTCCAGTGTCAGCGAGAAGTCGGTCGGCTGCTGCAGCTCGACCACGAACACGCCTTCGCCGATCGCGTGCGGCAGCCCGGCCGGGATATAGACCGTGTCGCCCGCGGTGACCGGGATGCTGTTCAACGCGCCGAGCATGCTGGGCGCGTCCTGCTCGCGGGTCCACTCGGCGACGGTCTGCTTGCTCACCGTCTCCTTGAAGCCCGGGTACACGCGCGGGTCGTCGCCGTAGGTGCCGACCACGATCCACGCCTCGGTCTTGCCGAAGTGCGAGTCGAAGTGCTGCCGCGCGAACGCGTCGGTCGGGTGGAAGTGCACCGGCAGCCGCTGCCCGGCGTCGAGCAGCTTGACCAGCAGGCCGGTCGAATCACCCATCGCCTCGACGTGCTTGGCACCGAGCCAGGCGACCGGGTTCTCGCGGACCGCGTCCCGCAGCCAGACGCCGCTGGGCAGCTTCGTCAGGCCGTGGGTCTCCTGCCCGAACATCGTGGTGGCGGAGGCGACCCAGTCCTCCGGGCCGAACTTGGTGTCCGAAGTAGACGCTCCGCGTAAAGCCGCGATGGCGTCGCCGCCGCGGTAGAACTGCGGTGGCTGATTGGCCGGGAGACCGACGGGTTCGAGGTGGGCGCTCACTTCGGCGCCACCTCCCCGGAGCCACGGGCGACTAGATGCACGGGCAGGACTACCTTTCTGGGGGCGGTGGGATCTCCTTGGACACGGGCGAACAGCAGTTCGGCCGCCGCGTGCCCGAGCGCGCCGACGTCGTGCGCGATGACGGTGACCGGCGGGTCGAGCAGATCCGCCAGCTCGAAGTCGTCGAAGCTGACCATCGCCGGGCGGTGTTCGGCGTGGGCGAGCGCGCGCAGCAGGTGCACGGCGACGCGGTTGTTCCCGGCGATGACAGCGGTGGCCGCCGAAGGCCCGGTCAGCAGTGCGCGGACAGCCTCGCCGATGCGTTCCGGCGTCGGTGTGCCCATCGCGACGAGGCTCTCGTCGTAGGGGATCCCGTTGCGCACACAGCCTTCCCGGAAGCCGCGCAGGCGCTCGGCCGCGGTGAAGATGTCCGGGCTGTCGGCGAGGAAGGCGATCCGGCGGTGGCCGTGTTTCGCGAGGTGCGTGACGGCTTCGACGGTGCCACCGAGGTTGTCGACGAGCACGGTGTCGGCCACGATGTCGCCTGCCGGGCGGTCGAGGAACACCACGGGGGTGCCCGCGCGCATCTCCGGCACGAGGTAGCCGTGCTGCATCCCGGCGGGCACGATCAAGATCCCGTCGACCCGGCGCGCGCAGAACTCCAGCGCCAGTTCCCGCTCCCGATCGGAGTTCTCCTCCGACGAGCCGGTGAGCACCTGGCGGCCGAAGGAGGTCGCGATGCGCTCGACAGCCCGGTTCAGCTCGGAGTAGAACGGGTTGCCGACGTCCTCGACGATCAGGCCGATGGTGCCGGTGGTCGACCCGCGGCGCAGGTTGCGCGCGCCGAGGTTGCGCCGGAAACCGAGCTGCTCGATCGCGGCCATGACGCGTTCGGCGGTGTCCGGGTGGACGGCCGGCTCGTCGTTGACGACCCGCGAGACGGTCTTGATGCTGACGCCCGCGAGCCGGGCCACATCGCTCATCGTGGCTCGTCTGCTGGTGGTGCGGTGGCCGGATTCCGGGCCACCGGGCGACAACGTTGTCATAGTGGCAGGATTCGACATCACGACGGCGGTCCGTGTCAATACCCGAATCGATAAAGTAGACATTTTTCCGGGTCGAAACGTTACGACGGACGGATGATCAGCGTGTCTTGAAACAGACAGGCTGCGCCGTGAGCCTTGACGTTCTCGTGAGCACTTCCCCATCGTTGCCCGCATCGACGGTGTGCGCGACAAGGTTGTCACCCCCCACGCTCTCGGTTCTCAAGACGACACGGTCGCGCCTGGAGTAGGAGAGGCGATGGCGATGGCGCGAGCGCGCTTCAGAGCCGGGCTGGTGTTGCTGACGACGGCCGTGACGGCCGCGGTGGCACCCGCGATCCCCGCCGCGGCGGCGAACACTGCGGCTGCTGTCCAAGACCCCGCCAAGTGGGTCAACACGTTCGTCGGGACCCGCCCCGGCGGCCAGGACCACGGCACCGGCGGCGGCGCCGGGAACACCTTCCCCGGCGCGGTGTCGCCGTTCGGGATGGTGCAGTGGAGCCCGGACACCGTGAAAGCCCAGCACGGCGGCTATTTCTATGACGACAACGCGTTGAAGGGCTTCAGCCTGACGCACCTCTCGGGCGCGGGCTGCTCGACGTACGAGGACATCCCGTTCATCCCGTTCGTCGGCGAGGTCACCACCTCGCCCGCGACCGACCCCGGCCGTTACACCTCGAAGTTCTCCCATGCCAACGAACACACCAGCCCCGGCCGTTACGACGTCACCCTCGACAGCGGTGCGAAGGTCGAGCTGAGCACCACCCAGCGCACCGGCTCGGGCCGGTTCACCTACCCGGCGGGTGCCTCCTCGACCCTGCTGCTCAACACCTCCGGCTCGGTCATGGGCACCGACGACGCCTCGATCACCATCGGCAAGGACACCATCAGCGGCTGGGCCACCAGCGGCCGCTTCTGCGGGGCCAAGGACAGCTACCGGGTGTACTTCTCGGCGAAGTTCGACACCCCGTTCGCCTCGATCGGGACGTGGAAGAACGGCGCGGTGACGCCGGGCAAGGCCGCCGAGACCGGGGGAGCGCAGCCGAAGGTGGCGCGGCCCAACGGTGACAAGGCGACACTCGCGCGCGCGGCGTCGATCGCGCCGCAGGACACGACCGTGAGTGGTCCGGGCAGCGGCGGGTACGTCACCTTCGACAACCTCGCGGGCGCGCAGGTGAACGTCCAAGTAGGACTGTCCTTTGTGTCCGTCGATGGCGCCAAGGCGAACCTGAAGGCGGAGAACACCAAGCGGTCCTTCGACGACGTCGCCAAGTCGGCGCGCAAGGCATGGAACGACCAGCTCGGCAAGATCGCCGTCGAAGGCGGTTCGGACGCCGACACCTCGACGTTCTACACCTCGCTGTACCACTCGCTGATCCAGCCGAACGTCTTCTCCGATGTGGACGGTAGCTATCCCGGTTTCGACGGCCGGATCCACAAGGCCGAACGCGGCCACGCGATGTACACGAACTTCTCCGGCTGGGACATCTACCGTTCGGAGATCCCGCTGCTGGCGACGATCGCGCCGAAGGAGACCTCGGATATCGTCCGCTCGATGATGGCCTACGCCGAGCAGGGCGGCTCGTGGGACCGCTGGACGGTCGCGAACGACTACACCGGCGTGATGAACGGCGACCCCTACCACATCATCGTGTCCAGCGCGTACGCCTTCGGTGCCCGTGACTTCGACGCGAAGAAAGCGTTGCTGCTCATGATCAAGGGCGCGACGCAGCCGACGCAGGGCTACACCGAACGGCCGGGTCTCGAGGACTACCAGAAGCTCGGCTACGTGCCCGGCGCGGGTGCCGACACCCTCGAATACACCAGCGCCGACTTCTCGATCGCGCAGCTCGCGCGGCGGCTCGGCGACAGCGCGACGTACCAGACGTTCATGAAGCGCGCGCAGAACTGGCAGAACCTCTACAACCCGGGCAGCGGACACCTCCAGCCGCGCGGTGCGGACGGCTCGTTCTCCGGGAACTACAACCCGTCCAGCTCGCAGGGCTGGGTCGAGGGCAACGGCGCGCAGTACGACTGGATGGTGCCCTACGACCTCGGCGGGCTGGTGACCGCGTTCGGCGGGAACAAGGCCGTGGAGTCCCGTTTGGACACCTTCTTCACCAAGCTGAACGCGGGAACCCATGAGCCGTATGCCTTCCTGGGCAACGAACCGAACTCGAACGCGCCGTGGGTGTACTCCTACGCGGGGGCTCCCGCCAAGACGCAGTCCATCGTGCGCCGCGCGATGACCGACCTGTACAACCCGAAGCCGGAAGGCTTGGTCGGCAACGACGACCTCGGCCAGATGTCCTCGTGGTACGTCTGGGCCGCGCTCGGCATCTACCCGGAGATCCCGGGCCGCGCCGAGACGCTGCTGAACACCCCGCTGTTCCCCAAGGCGACGCTGACCACCGGCGCGGGCAAGAAGATCACCGTCAGCGGGCAGGGTTCGGGCACGTACGTCGCGGGCCTGAAGGTCAACGGCACCGACGTCGGCAAGGCCTGGCTGCCCGAGGCGCTGATCTCGACCGGTGGCAAGCTCGACTTCGCGCTCTCGGCGACGCCGACCGCGTGGGGGAGTGCCACCGCGGACGCGCCGCCGTCCTTCCGTGACCAGGAGAAGCCCAGTCTGTCGTTTGTGGACCCGGCACGCGTGGTGACTCCGGCGGGCACGACGGCCAAGGCGTCGGTGGGTGTGCAGGATCTTTCCGGCACCGCGCGGAAGTGGACCTGGACAGCGTCCTCTGTGGACGGTGTCACGGTGTCGCCGGCGTCCGGCAGTGTTGACGTCCCCGCGGCGGGCAAGGCGCGCGCGGACATCACGGTGAGCGTCCCGGCGGGTACGTCCGACGGCGCTCGCCGGATCCCGGTGACGTTCTCCTCGCCGGGCCTGGCGAACACCCAGGCGACGCTCACGGTGCTCGTCGCGCAGCCGGGCAGCTGGCTCGCGACGGTGAACAACGCCGGGATCTCGCCGGACGCCAAGCCCGAGGCGGCGAACTTCGACGGCGGAGGCTGGAGCTACTCGGCCGACGCGCTGGCCGCCGCTGGGGCGAAGCCGGGCGCCGCGATCACGGTCGACGGGCTCAAGTTCACCTGGCCGTCGGCCGCGGTCGGCGACCCGGACAACATCGCCGCGTCCGGGCAGACCCTGAACGTCTCGGGCTCGGGCCGGTTGTCGCTGCTGGGCGCGGCGGCGAACGGGAACGCGTCGGGGACGCTGACGATCACCTACACCGATGGCAGCAAGGGAAGTGCGAACATCGGCTTTTCGGATTGGACGCTCGGCGGCGGCGCGAACCAGCCCGCGTACGGCAACCGCGTCGTGCTGTCCACGCCGTACCGCAACACGGCGGGCAGTACCCCGCAACAGATCCGCACGATGGTGTTCGCCACCGCGCCGATCACGCTGGACGCCGGAAAGACCGTCGCCAGCGTTACCTTCCCGGCCACGACGTCCGGCGGCGAACTGCACGTGTTCGCCGTCGCCGTCGGCTGACACAGTTTCCATCTGACACATTCAAGGGCGTCCTCGCCGGTTTTTCACGACCGGTGAGGACGCCCTCGGCGTAGGGCCCCATCGCCCGTTTGGCCGGTTGCGTGTGCCGTTCGCGGGGTTACCTTGGTCACATCCGGGGGCCACGGGGAGGTGGGGGGCTTGACCGTCATGACCGCGGCGGACGCGCGACCACTGAACTTCCCGAACGTCGAGAGTGTCGTGGCGGGATTCCTCCAGGGACGCCAGGAACTGTCCGGCGTGCCGATCGGCTCGGTGCTGCCACCGGGATTCAACGGCACTCAGCGGGCGGTCGTGCTCACCCGGCTCGGTGGCGTCTTCGTCGACGACGACCAGCTCGACAACGCCGAAGTCCGCATCGATTCCTACGGCCCGGACAAGATCGCCGCGCACGCGCTCGCGTGCGTGGTGCGCGGCGTGCTGCCGTTGCTGACCCGGGCGGCTCTCGGGGCGAGCGATCTCGCCGAAATCCAGGGCCCGTGCTTTTCGGTCGACCGAAGGCACTCAGACGCGAACCGGTACCTGATGAAGTACCGGTTCGTCCTCGAGGTGTACCCAAGACCGGCCTGACCATGGGCCGGGCGGCGCAGCAGGAGGCTGCCATGCCAGGACTGAACGCCAACGAGATCCGCGTCGCGGGGACCGGCTCGATCTTCGTGGCACCGGCGCACACGCCGGCACCGGCCGATTTCACCAAGAGCTGGGACGCGCCGTGGGTCAACCTCGGCTACACCTCCGCCGACGGGGTCAAGTTCGTCAAGAAGGACAAGCTCGATCCGGTCGACACCTGGCAGAGCGTCGCCTCGATCCGGTACGTCTTCAGCGACCGGGACCTCTCGGTGAAGTTCTCGCTGCTGCAGCTCAACGCCGACACGCTGCCGTTCTTCTTCGCCTCACCCAGTCCGGCCACACCGAACGTCTACGAGATCGCCGCCGCGCCCCGGGTCGACGAACGCGCGCTGGGCATCGAATTCAGCGACGGCCCGACGGTCCGGCACCGCTTCTACATCCCGCGCGGGGTCGTCACCGAAACCGAGGAAACCGCGGTGACCAGGACGGCGGCGATCAAGCTCGGCGTCACCTTCACCGCGCTCACCCCGATCAACGCGCGGTTCGAGCCACTGGCGCAGTGGTCCATGAACCAGACGGCGCCGACCGCCGCGACGGCGGAAACCGAAGAACAGCACGCCTGAACGGCCGGAGGGGACATCGATGGCGAAGTACAACGTCAACGCGGCGAGAGCCCAGCGGCTCGAAGCGCTGGGCGAGCACTGGGAGTTCGAACTCGACGGCGTCACCTTCGCACTGCCGACCGAACTGCCGCGCGACGCGGTGACCCGGCTGGCCACGCTCGACGCGTCCGATTTGGACGGTCTGCTGCAGGTGCTGCTCGGCGACGAGCAGTTCAAACGACTCGACGAGCACGCGCTGAGCGTGCAGGACATCCAGGCGCTGCTGGAGGCGTACGGCCGCGACACCGGTATGGCGCTGGGGGAATCCTCGGCCTCGACGCGCTCCTGAGCGAGCACGGCGAGGCCGTGGAAGCCGACCTCCTCCGGTTCTACCGGGTGGACCTGCTCGACTACTACCGCGGCAGGCTCTCACCCCGGCGGCTGCGGGTGCTGATCAAGCACCTGCCCCGCGAATCCGCGCTGGTGCGCGCGGTGCACGGGGAGACGGCCGACTGGGGCCTCACCGAGCACCTGCTGGCCGGCGCCATCGACGAACTGGCCGTGGGCAACTGGCTGTTCGTCTCGGCGAACTCCGACGAGCACGCCGACCCGCCGGAGCGGCCGCGTCCGGTGCCGCGCCCCGGCGTCGAGACCGAGCCGGAACCGGCCGCGACCCCGGACCAGATCGCCGCTTTCTTCGGTGTGCCAAGGAGGTGACCCCGTGACCCAGCCGACGTCCGCCATCACCGCCGAGGCCAAGGCCCAGGTGACGGCGCTGATCACCGGGATCCGCGAGTCGATCACGAACGCGGTGTCGGAAGCCGCGACCAAGCTCACCGAGGGATTCACCGAGCACGTCAACAAAGAGCTCGGCGAGATGACCGCGAAGTTCAAGGAGACCCATCCCGCGGTCACCGCGGCGGTCACCGACGTCGTCGGGTACGCCGACGCGATCAACACGGCCGCGACCGCGGTGCAGAACACCGTCGGGCAGGTCAAGGACGCGGCCACCGCGATGAAGGAACTTCCCGGCGCCATCAAGGATTTCCGCACCGGGCTCAAGGAAAGCGTCACCGAGGTCAAGGCGCTGGGCAACGATCTGCGGCAAATGGTGCGGGACGCGCCTGGCGCGATCCGCAATCTCGCCACGTCCATCCGGGGGAACCTGACCCAGGGCTTCAACGCCGCGCGGCAGGGTGCTTCCAACGCCGGGGCGGCGATCGGCCGGTTCGCGTCCAGCGCGCGCAGCATGGCCTCGGCGGCCGCCGCCGGGGTGCGGAACCTGGCGCTCCTGGCCGCGGGCTACGCCAGAGCGGCGGCGCAGGCGGTGATCGCGGGAGCGCGGACCGTGGCGATGGCCGTTGCCCAGCGCGTCGTCGCGGTCGCGACCCGCTTGTGGGCCCTCGCGCAGGCGCTGCTCAACATCGTCATGCGGCTCAACCCGATCGGGCTGATCATCACCGGGATCATGCTGCTGGTCGGCGCGGTCATCCTGGCGTACAACAGGAGCACCACGTTCCGGAACATCGTCAACGCCGTGTTCACCGCGGTGAAGAACGTCGTGGTCGCCGCGGTGAACGTGATCCGCAACATCGTCGCGGTGGTGTGGCCCTACATCGCGAAGGTGATCGAGATCGCGGTGACCGCGATCCGGCTCTACGTCACCACGTACTTCACCATCGTGCGCGCGATCGTCCTCGCCGTCTGGACCGCGGTGCGCGCCATCATCGTCGGCGCGGTCAACGCCGTCGTCGCGACCATCCGCGGGATCGGCCAGGTGGTCGGGATCGTCCGGAACGCGTTCGGCCAGGCCCTGTCCGCGGTCGGTTCGGCGATCTCCGGCGTGGTCGGGTTCGTGCGCGCGCTGCCGGGACGGGTGATCGGCGCGCTCGGCAACATCGGCCGGACCCTTTACAGCGCGGGGAAGTCGCTCATCGAGGGCTTCATCAACGGCATCAGGGACATGGCGGGCAACATCGTGTCGGCGATCAAGAACTTCATCGTGGACAAGATCCCCGGGCCGATCAAGAGCGTGCTCAAGATCTTCTCGCCCTCGCGGGTGATGGCCGACATCGGGCGCGACATCGGCGCGGGACTCACCGTGGGCATCGAGGACACCGGCGATCAGGTGGCGGGCGCGATGACCCGGCTGGTGCCGGTGCCCGGCTCGGCGACGATCCGCCCGGCGGTGGCGAATCTGACCACGACGCTGGCCGCCACCGTGGCGGGCCCGCTCGCCCGTGCCGCCCCGGCCGGGGCGGCGGCACCGGTGACGGTCAACGTGCATCCGCGCGCGGGCCAGTCGGAGTACGAGATCGGCCGGGTGGCGGCACGGGAGGTGGCATGGGCGGCGAAACGGTGACCGGCGGCGTGCTCGCCCTGCCGCTGTACACAGTGGACGGCTGGACCGGCAACACCGTGGACGGCGACGGCGTCGAATGGTGGGTGACCAAAGAGGACGGCTGGTCCAGCGGCCCCGGCGTCCGCCTCGAACTGGCCGACCGGCCGCAGCGGGACGGCAGTTTCGACGCGCCGTCGTTCCGCGCGGCACGCGTGATCACCTTGGAGGGCACCGCCGTCGCCCCCGACCCGGACGCCCGCGAACGGGCAAAGGACCGGCTCGCCGCGTTGCTCGCCGACGGTTCGGTGCTGGCCGAGCTGACCGTCCAGGAGCGGACGGTCTCGCGCCGCGCGCTGGTCCGGCTGTCCGCCGGGACGAAGGTCGTCGACACGACGCCGGTCAGCTTCGACTGGTCGGTGCAGCTCACCGCGCCGGACCCGCTGCGGTACGGCGCGGACGTGCACGAGCTGTCGTGCGGGCTGCCGCGTCCCGGGCCGGGGATCACCTTCCCGTTGAAATTCCCGCTCGTCTTCGGCCGGTCGGAGGGCGGCACGCTGGCGATCGCGAACGCGGGCAGCGCGACCGCGTGGCCACTGTGGACGATCACGGGACCCTGTACACAACCGGTGATCCGCAACGATTCCACCGGTCAGTGGCTGGCCTTCTCGCTGAGCCTGTTCGAGGGGGACGCCCTCGTGGTGGACGTCGCCGCCCGGTCGGTCTTCCTCGGCGGGGTGTCGCGCAGGTCCGCGCTGCAGCCGAGGTCGAGCTGGTTCGGGCTGCCGCCGGGGAACACCACCATCGGTTTCGACGCGTTCGACGACACCGCGGCCGGGGCGCTCGGCGTCCGCTGGCGCGACGCCTGGTTGTAGGAAAGGGGAACGGGCATGGCAGAACGGCACGCGGGCTGGGTGGACGGCGTCGACTCGGCCGAGGCACGGCTGATCACCGGCGCGCTCACCCAGGCGCAGGGCACCGGTGACGTGCTCGATCCGCTGCGGGTCCGCTCCGGGCTCCGCGACGGCGGCGGCAACCCGGGAAAGGTGGCCCTTGGCACGAACAAGGTCACCGTCAACCCGTTCCAGGCGGTGCTCGGCGATCCCGCCAAACCCGGGGACGGCCCGTACGTGGTGACCCTCGACGCGGCCAAGGACCTGCCGTTCGGCGCGGCGCACGTCTCGCTGTCGCGCTACGACCTGGTGGTCGCCGAGATCGTCGGTGGTGGTTTCGCGGTGAACATCTACGCGGGCGAGAACTCCGCGAGCCCGGTGCGCCCGGTGCCCGGCGGCTCGCCGTCGCTGGTGCTCGCCGAGGTCCTCGTCCCGCCTGCGGGCACCGCGCCGACGCTGACCGACCGCCGTCAGTTCACCGCGGCGATGAGCGGGATCCTGCCGGTGCGGGGTGACCTCGACCTCCCGCCGGCGGCGCAGGCGCACGGCAGCCAGCTCGTGTACCGGATCGACACCGGGGTTCTCCTGTGCCGCAAGGGAAATGCCTGGGTTCCGTACCGGCCGCCGCGCGGCGACACCTGGCACGCCCCGACCCTGCAGAACGGCTGGGTGAACTACGGCGCCGGGTACAACGACGCCGCCTACACCATCACCGACGACGGCTGGGTGCGGCTGCGCGGGCTGGTCAAGAACGGCAGCATGGGCAAGCCGATCTTCACTCTGCCGGTGGGCTACCGGCCGGTCTCGCGGTGGCTGCTCGGCGTCACCACCAACGCGGACGCGCACGGCCGGTGCGACATCCTGACCGACGGCCAGGTGTTCGCCTACACCGGCAGTCCCGGCTGGTACTGCCTCGACGACATCACCTTCTCGACCTATTAGGACAGTGCATGGGCACGACGTACACGTATCTCGTCACGGATCTGCGGTCCGGCGCGATCCTGGACGAGCTGCCGCTGTCCGGGGTCACCTTCGACAAGAAGCTCAACGACGCCGGCGGCCTGCGGGGCCGGTTGCATGTGGACGATCCGGAGATGCGGCTGCGCGAGCCGCGCGTGCTGACCGAACCGGGCCGGACCGCGATCTACGTCGATCGGGACGGGGACCTGTTGTGGGGCGGGATAGTCTGGACCAGCCGCTACGCCTCGTCGGACGGTGTTCTCGAACTCGGTGCCGCCGACTTCCTGTCCTATTTCGACCATCGGCTCGTGCTCGATCCCGCGGACCTGACCAAGGCCGTGTCCTTCACCGCGACCGATCAGATCGTCATCGCGCAGCGGCTCGTCCAACTGGCACAGTCTCATGTGGACGGTGATATGGGTGTCGGGTTCACCGGATCGGAGTCCTCCGGGGTCGTGCGCACGGTGAGCTACGCGCCCCGTGATCTCAAGTCGGTCGCCGAGGTCCTGCGCGACATGGCGAACACCGACACCGGCTTCGACTTCGCCTTCGACGTCCGCTACGACGCGAGCGGCGAACTGGAACGGTTTCTCCGGCTGGGGTACCCCCGCCTCGGCTCACCTGGCGGGGAACGCGCGTATGTCTGGGAACACGGCGCGAATCTCGTGGATTTCGGCTGGCCGGTCGACGGGGCGAGCATGGCGACCAGGGTGTTCGGCACGGGCAGCAGCGAGCTGCCCGGCGGGCCGGTGATGCGGGCCGATCCCTCGGCACACGACGCGGGCTGGCCGCTGCTGGAGGTCGCCGCGGCGCCGGTCGACACGAAGGACACGGCGATGCTGGCCGCGTACGTGGCCGGAGAACTGGCCGCGCGACGGCGTCCGGTGGTGTTGCCCGAGCTGACGGTGCGCGCCGATCTGGATCCGGTGATCGGCTCCTATGCGGTGGGGGACAACGCCCGCGTGATCATCGACGATCCGTTCTTCGCCGGCGACCAGCTCGACGTCACGGTGCGGCTGCTCGGCCTTTCGGTGACACCCGGCGACGACGCCGGGCAGGAGGAGGTCGTGCTGACCGTGGCACCGTTCCAGGAGCCGTCATGATCTTCCCGCGGAGGCGGCATGGGCAGGGTTAACCAGCCGGACACGCTGGTGTCGGAGCTGCGCGAGATCCAGCGGCGGCTGCGGCTGCTCGAAGGCGGCCACGCGGCCACCGCGGCGATGTTCTCGGCCACCGCGGCGCCCACGCCCTCGGTGGTGCCGTTCCTGCCCGCGCGGCCCGCGGACTGGCCGGGCACGCCCTCGGCGTCCTGGGTCCCGCTGGTGCGGCTGCTCACCGCCCCCGGCGCGCTCCGGGTGGTGGTCGAAACACTGGCGGACGCGGCGGCCACCGGGCAGGTGCGGGTCCTCGTCGACGGTGTCGCGGCGGAGGGTGTGCTGGCCGTGGCCCCGGTGGAAACCCGGTACACGGTCCCGGTCACCGCGGAATCGGCGCTGACCGAGCTGGTCGTCGAAGCCCGCCGGACCGGGGGTAGCGGCCTGGTGCGGGCGGTCGCGTTCGCGGTGTCCTGAAGTGGACAGGCTTGTACCGGGCTCTTGACCGGCGTTGTGGCCGATGCCGAAAGTGTGGGGAACGACATCGTTGTCAGGAGGTGGTCCATGTCCGCGAGACCCCGCACCCGTGCGGCCGGGCTCGTGCTTTCCCTGCTGGTCCCGGCCGCGACGCTGGTTCCCGCCACCGCTGAGGCCGCGCCGGCGGACGCGCTCGATTCCGTCAACACGTTCATCGGCACCAAGGACGACGGGAACACCTTCCCTGGCGCGTCGGCGCCGTTCGGGATGACGCAGGTGAGCCCCATCGGTTCGCACTACGCGGGCTGGCGTTACGACGACACCGCGATCCGCGGCTTCGGGCATTTCTTCCTGTCCGGCGCGGGCTGCTGGGAGCAGGGCGGGCTCGTCTCGACCCTGCCGACCACCGGCGCCGTCGGGCCGGGGGCGGCGTTCGACACGACCAAGCCCGCGACGTTCGACCAGAAGCGGTACGCCTCGCCGTACACCCATGACGGCGAGGTCGGCAAACCCGGCTACTACAAGGTCCGGCTCACCGGTTACGGCGGCATCGACGTCGAGACGACCGCGACCACCCGCACCGGTGTGGAGCGCTACAACTTCGCGAAGCCGGGCGACGCCAACGTGTTCGTCAACGTCGGGCAGGCCAACGACAAGGAACCGGTGACCGCGAGCAGCATCCGCGTCGTCGACGACCGGACGGTCGAAGGCACCGTGGAATCGCAGGCGTTCTGCGGCGGGAAGCCGTACACGACGTGGTTCCGCACGACGTTCGACAAGCCGTTCAAGTCCTCCGGCACCTGGTCGCCCACCGGCGGAACGCCCGGCGGCAAGGAATCCTCGGGCGGCGCGGGCCTGCGCGGCGCGTGGCTCACCTTCGGCGGCGGCCCGGTGACCGCGACCACCGCGATCTCCCAGGTCGACGCGAACGGCCCGAAGGTCAACCTCGCCGCCGAGCGGGTCCGCCCGTTCGACCACGTCCGCGCGGACACCCAGCGCACGTGGCGTCGCGAGTTGTCCACTGTGGACATCAAGGGCGGGAAATCGGACGACCGCACGGTCTTCTACACCTCGCTTTACCACTCGCTACTCCAGCCGCTGACCGGCAACGACGCGGACGGCCGTTATTACGGCTTCGACAAGAAGATCCACCGCGCGGTCGGCTGGACCTACTACGACTTCTTCTCGCTGTGGGACACCTACCGCTCGCAGAACCAGCTCCTCGCGATGCTGCGCCCGGACCGGGCCAAGGACATCGCGAAGAGCGTCCTGGCGATTCACGACCAGGGCGGCTGGCTGCCGCGATGGGCGTATGCGAGCCAGGAGACGAACACGATGACCGGCGACCCGGTCACGCCGTTCCTGGTCGACCTGTGGCGCTACGGGGCCTTGTCCGGCAACGAAGTCAAGGCGTACCAGGCGTTGTTGCAGAACGCGCGCGAGGTACCCCCGGCGGCGTCGCCGTTCCAAGGACGCTCCGGGAATCCCAGCTACCAGAAGGACGGCTTCGTCCAGTACGACCCGAACTTCCCGAAGAAGGGCCAGGACACCGACCCGAACCACGGCGCGTCGGCGACGCTGGAGTACGCGCTCGGCGACTGTTCGCTGTCGATCATGGCGGCAGCGCTGGGCAGGAAGGACGACGCGAAAGCGCTTGCGGAGAAGTCCCGCACTTACCGCACGCTGTGGGACGCCAGCCAGAACGACCGCGGGTTCAGCGGTTTTTTCCGGCCGAAGGTGGCGGGCGGCGGCTGGTTCACCCCGGCCGACAAGCCGTACAACCCGCAGAGCCAGGACGGGTTCCACGAGGGTACGTCGTGGCAGTACCAGTGGCTGACCCAGCAGGACGTCCCGGGCATCACGAAGCTCATGGGCGGCAAGGACAACGTCGGCAAGCGGCTCGACGACTTCTTCGCCTACTCCGACCTCGTGGCCGACCCGGCCAAGACCGTGCGCGAGAAGTGGGTTGTCGGGCCGTACAACTACTACAACCAGTTCCGGTACAACCCGAACAACGAACCTGACCTGCACGCGCCGTGGATGTACACGCTTTCCGGGCAGCCGTGGAAGACCTCCGCGGTGCTCCGCGCGGCACAGACGCTGTTCACCAACGCGCCGAACGGCGTGACCGGCAACGACGACCTCGGTGAGATGTCGGCGTGGTACGTCTTCAGCGCGTTGGGGATCTACCCCGGTGCGCCGGGCACCGGGAACTTCCTGTTGTCCGCGCCGCGGTTCTCGAAGTCGGTCATCCACCTGCAGAACGGACGCGACGTGACGATCGCCGCGGGCGGGGCGGACGGCGCGAAGCTCCAGTACGTCGCCGGTCTGCGGGTCGGCAACGGCTGGTGGTCGTCGCCGAGTGACAAGGCGTACGTCAGCTTCGAGCAGCTCAACCGCGGGGTGACGCTGGACTTCCGGCTCACCACCGACGCCACCCAGGCCACCTGGGCGACCGGCCCCGGCGGCGCCCCGGCGTCCCCCTGCGCGGGATAGCCCGCTGAACGAAAAGGGGGTCGCCGCGGATACCCGCGGCGACCCCCTTCAGCGTTGCGGGCGGACCGTCATGCGCTCCAGCCGTAGTACCAGCCCGGACCCTGCGGGTACGAGCCCTCGTAGTAGCACTCGGACTTCACCGTGTGCTTCGCGCGATCCTGATCGCAGGCCGCGACGCTCGGGAACGGGCCTTCTTCGAACCACACCTTCGGCGCGGTGACCTGAGTGCTGGTCTCCGGTGCCGCCGCGAAGGCGGGCTGGGCCGCGCCCGTCGCGAGCAGGCCGGCCGCCAGGATCGCGCCGGTCGCGGCGGCCTTGCGCATGCTGAGCAGGGTCATGTAATTCCTCCGCTTTCCCCACAGAATCAAGCAGTGTCGCTCCGGCCAGTAAGCCGGGCACGAAGTGAATCTTCGACGAGATGCTGTACGCGGTCAAGCGATTACCCGCAGTTGTCCCGCCAATGGTCTAGTCCGGTACGGACCACGGGTCGTGAGCATCATCACGGGCCCCGGTGTTCCGGTGAGGGCCGTCACGTATCACACTGGTGTTACACACGTCCGACAGCGCTGTTGACGTCCACCCGGGAATCCCGTTTGGACACAGTGAGGTCGGACATGTTCGTGTAGAGCGCCAGTGAGAGTGTGAGACCCACTCAGGAGGAGTCGTGTCCAGCAAGGCCGCTTTAGTATTCCGCGTGGCCGCAGTCGCCGAAGCCCTGTCCTGGGCCGGCTTGCTGATCGGGATGTTTCTCAAGTACGTCGTCCACGCCGCGAACGACGGCGGTGTCCCCGTCCTCGGCATGGTGCACGGCGTCATCTTCGTCCTGTACGTCGTGATCTCCCTCTCCGTCGCGAAGCCGCTCGGCTGGCGCCCGCGCACGCTGGTCCTCGCGCTGCTCTCCTCCATCCCGCCGCTGTTCACCTGGCTGTTCGAGAAGTGGGCGCTGCGCAACGGCAAGCTCGACGGCCCGCAGCGGCTGAGCCAGGGCGGCACCGGCCTCTTCCAGGCGAAGACCCCGGAGACCGCCGCGGCCTGATTCCCCGGTCCCTTTACGGCCCCCGTGAGCACCGCTCACGGGGGCCGTTTCATTCCGCCTCGCGAATAGCCTTTCGGGCGGCACGAACTGTCGGTGTCCGGCAGTACGCTCGCTGTGACCGGTTCCGAGGGGAGAGGTGGCCCATGAAATTGACCAAGCTGGCGGGCGTGGACTGCATAACTGGTTCCGACTGCGCCAGAGTGTCGCTGACGGAGTGGGGGACGGTCGCCGTCCAAGGCGATGTTCTGTTGCCTGAGGGCGACGTGCGGCCTGGCCGGGGCGAGGCCGTAGTGGAAATTCCGCTCAACCTACTTCTGGAGGCGGCTCGTGCGGCGCGGTGAGGAGAAACTGAGGTCGGGCGACAACTGGCTGACCGGTGATGCCTGGGCCGCCCAGTGGCAGAACTTCAAGCGGAGCGCGTGGCGGCTGGAGACCTTGCCCGCTTACAAGGTTGGCCCGGAAGAAGGTGGACTCGAGCGCTTCCTGGCAACCGGTGAGGCCGAGCCACCCACACACTGGTACGAAGAGTTGCGGGAGCACGCCGCGGCAGGCCGCACGGTCGGCCGAGTACACACGCTTACCCCACCGCTCAGTGACTACCTGCGGTGGGAATTCACGGCCTACCCGGGCAGTGTCGATGCCGGTGAAGACGTCCGCATTCTCGACTACTCGCGAACGCCGAATCCGGGGCTGCCTGACCAGGACTTCTGGCTGTTCGACGACGAGGTGGTCGTCTTGATGCACTACGAGGCCGACGGCACGCAGGTCGGGCGGGAGCGGCTGGTCGACGTGGACCCGGCGCCCTACGTTCGGTACAAAGAGCTGGCGATCCAGCACAGCGTCCCTTTCCTGGAGTACGTCGCGAAGGACTGATGTTCGAACCCGAGAGTGCCGCGGCTGGTCAGCTCAGCCTCGCGGAAGCCCTGCGCACCCTGCGCAGGGCTTCTGGGCTGTCCGGTGAACGGCTGTCCGACAAGACCGGCATCAGCCAGTCCAAGATCTCGAAGATCGAGACGGGCAAGCTCGTGCCCAGCATCACGGACGTGGAGCAGATCGTTCACGCGCTCGGCGTTGACCGTGGATACGCCGGTGAACTGCTCGCGCTGGCGCAGTTGGGCACTACCGAGTACGAGTCCGGCCGCGCCAAGAGCAAGCTCGGCTGGGGCAAGGTGCAGGACCGGCTCGCCGCGATCGAGCGGTCCGCCACCGAGATTCGATTCGTCCTCCCGACTATGATCACCGGCCTGCTTCAGACCGCTGAATACGCGTCGGTGGCGGTGAACGCTCCGATCGGACGGCAAACGTCCGAGGCGGTGCAGCGGGAGATCGTCGCGCGCAAGCTTGATCGCCAGCGAATCCTTTACGACACCGGAAAGCGGTTCGACTTCCTCTTTACTGAAGCCGCCTTGCGGTGGCGGCTTTTGTCCGCGCCGGGAATGGCGATCCAGCTGGACAAGGTGGTATCATTCGCCGCACTTTCGAGCGTTTCGGTTCAGGTCATTCCGCTCACTGTGACCATGGCCGATGCACCGCTCGAAGTGTGTGTGATCTATGACGACCGCCTCGTGACGATCGAGACATCCGCCAGTGGGCTGGCGTTGCGCGATCCGCGGGACATCGCGTTCTACCGGGCGCAGTTCGACTACTTCTCCTCCTGCGCGCTCGGCGGTGAAGCTGCCAGAGAGTTCATTTCCGGCATTGCCGACGAGTTCCGGCGCGAGTCGGCCTGAATGAGGTTTCTCGCTGAGGTTGTGGCCACGTCATGAGGTGCCGGGGTGGTGTGGGGGGGGGACCCATGATGGGGGTGGAAAGCGGGGACCCCCGGTGTGCCGCGAGAGGGCGCGCACGGGAGGCGGGGGGGGGGCCCCCCTCGCGGTGGGGTAGTTTCATCGTCGGCAACGGAGCGTTCGCGACGTCGGGCGACGCTGTCGACGTGGGGGGAGTGCGAGGGGTACCCCCGGTGCACCCACCGGCTCGGCGGACCGAAGGCGTACTTCAGTGCATCCGCACTCCCACAGTGCGGCACTCTTAGTGAGAAAGCCTCAATTCGGCTCTTGGAATATTCGCGTCGTCTCAGGTTGCCTGAATACATTCCGGTGAATGCTGTGTCGTGACGCGAATATTTCCGTCAAGGAATTGAATTCGTTCTTATCGTCCGGTGAATGGGTGAGCGGCTCGACTGGCGGCTGATCTGGTGGGTGAACACCGGTAAGGCCCTGCACGCGCTGGCGCGTGAGGTGCCGCGTGGCGTGGCGGCCACTCGGCGTGCGTTGTGTGGTGAACAGGTGCGGGTGGTCGTCCGGCCTTGGCTCGTCGTGCCGGGACCGGTGCCGATACGGGAGTGCCCCGCCTGCCGCGCGAAGGTGAACGCGGTGCGGCCGGAACGAATCTCCCGGCTCGGGCTTCCGTCCTGATCGGACAGTCCGGAGTGGAGCGCTTACTCCGTGAAGTCGCCCGCGGCGCGTCGGACCTTCGTCAGCAGGTCGGTGAGCTGCTCGGTCTGGCGGCCGGTCAGGCCAGTGAGGCCGAAGTCGATGGTGGTGACGGCTTTCGTCGCCTCCTCTCGGCGGGCGCGGCCGTCGTCGGTGATCTCGACCAGGGTCGTGCGCCGGTCGGTGGGATGCGGGACACGCTTGACGAGCCCGTCGCGCTCCAGCCGGTCCACTATGTTGGTGACGCTGGTGGGATGCAGTTGCAGCCGTTCACCCATCACGCGCATGGGCAGGCTCGCGCTGCGGGCGAAGGTGAGCAGCACCAGCGCCTCGTACCGGGCGAAGGTCAGGCCGTGGGGCTTGAGCGCGCCGTCCACCGCGGACTGGATGATCTGTTGCACCCGCATCACGCCGGTGACCGCGGCCATGGTGCCGGAGGGCCCGATCCGGGCCTCCCACAGCTGCGCCGCGCGGGCAATCGGGTCGAACGGCAGCGGACGGTTCATGACGGTCGAAGTTACCAGCGGGTACCGGGTTCGTGTCGGCTGACCGAGGAAAAGAGAGGACACAAGATGATCGTCGCCTTCAGCGTCAGCCCGTCCGGTGGGGACTCCGGCGGCGGAGTCAGCGAGGCGGTCGCCCGCGCGGTGCGGGTCGTGCGCGAGTCGGGGCTGCCCAATTCCACCAACGCGATGTTCACCAACATCGAGGGCGAGTGGGACGAGGTCATGGCCGTCGTCAAGCGCGCGGTCGAGGCGGCTGGGGAGGGCGCTTCGCGGGTCGGGCTGGTGCTCAAGGCCGACATCCGGCCGGGCTACGAAGGTCAGCTCGAGGCGAAGGTCGAGCGCGTCGAGGCGCGGCTTAAGGAGTGATCACGGCAGCGGGGGCGTGAACGCGACCTTCCAGCGTCCCTTGGCCTCGGTCAGGGCGAGCGGATACGAGAACCGTTCGCCCTGGGCGCGGACGCCGGTGACCACCGCCTGGGTGGGCTGCCGCTCGTCGGGGGCCAGCTGGACCGCCACCTCGCGGACCTCACCGCTGTCCAGTTTGGCGAGATAGCTCTTCGCGAAGTCGCCGGAGTCCTTGCCGCCGTAGTCGACGAGGTTCGCCAGCGCGTCCGAGTCGCGGGCGGTCAGCGCCGTGGCCAGCTGATCGCGCAGGTTCGGCGGCGAGTCCGCGCCCGCCTCGGGCTGGTGCGCGATGAGCAGCGTGATCGTGGTGATCCAGGCCACCAGCGCGAGGACAGCCCCGCCGACCCGGACGTCTCGCTTGCTCACCATCGGCCCGCCCTCTCGTGCTTCTGGGGCCGAGCTTGCCCCACGGCGGGTTTCCTGCCAACCGGACGGGCCGGACACCAGCGGTGAAACGCTCGCGGATGCGTGCCAGGATGGACCTGTGACACACCCACGCGGATCTGCAGCAGCGAAGTCAGCGGCCATGTCCGCCGCCCTCTCCGGCGCGGTCGATCTGTCCGCACTGAAGGCCCGTGCCGAAGCGGCACGCAAACAGCCGGCGGCCCCGCCCGAGGGCGGCGGCCCGGCACCGTCCGGGAACGGCGCGCCCTCGGGCGACGCCGTGATCGAGGTCACCGAGGCGACGTTCCAGGCCGAGGTCGTGGAGCGTTCGCTGCGCCAGCTGGTGATCGTCGACCTGTGGGCCGAATGGTGCGGCCCGTGCAAGCAGCTCAGCCCGGTGCTGGAGAAGCTCGCCGGCGAGAGCAACGGCGCCTGGGTGCTGGCCAAGGTCGACGTCGACGCGAACCCGCGGATCGCGCAGCTGTTCGGCGCCCAGTCGATCCCGACCATCGTCGCGATCGGCGCGGGCCAGCCGGTGGACGCGTTCTCCGGCGCCCTTCCCGAACCCGAGATCCGGAAGTGGCTCGGCGCGCTGATGGACGCGCTGCGGGACAAGCTGCCCAGCATCACCGCGGCCGAGCAGGGCGGCGGCCCCGTCGAGGAGCCCGAGGACCCGCGGTTCACCGAGGCCGAGACCGCTTTCGAGCGTGGCGATTTCGCGGCGGCGCAGGCGGCCTACGAGCGCATCCTCGACGTCGAACCGGCCAACGAGCAGGCCAAGACGGCGCTGGCCCAGGTGAAGTTCACCGCCCGCGCCGAGGCGGCCGACCCGGAGGCGCTCGCGAAGGCCGACGCCGACCCGTCGGACATCTCCGCGCAGCTCGCCGCCGCCGACCTCGATGTCGCGGAGCAGCGGGTCGAGGCCGGATTCGCCCGGCTCATCGCGACCGTGCGCCGGACCGCGGGGGAGGACCGCAACAAGGTCCGTGAGCACCTGGTGGCGCTGTTCGACCTGTTCGACCCGGCCGACGAGCGCGTCATGAAGGCACGCCGCGACCTGGCCAGCGCCCTGTTCTGACCCAGCGCGGCCCTTGACGCCGAGCCAGCGCCCACGGGCCCGGAATGCCGTTAAGGCCACCTTACGGGCGTCAGACGCCCGTAAGGTGGCCTTAACGGCACGTGGGAGAAGCGTGGCTCAGCCG
>NZ_JBHYJW010000087.1:0-30569 GCF_042741125.1 Amycolatopsis sp. NPDC058986
ACGGTGTTGCTGTTGGCCGCGCGGGCTTCCAGGTAAGCCGACCAGTCACGTTGGAGGGTCTTGGTCCAGGTGACGGCTGCGCCGATGTGCAGTCCAAGGAGCTCGGCGAGAACTGGAGCTGGGAGGTCAGCGGCGAACTCGGCGAGCACGGCGCTGCGGGCGGACCGGGCCTGAACTCCGTGGCGGGCCAGTCGTTTCCGGAACGGCTCCGCGCTGATCGGATGGCTGGCCGGGCGGCCGGGGAACAGCAGACCGGCAACACGGCCTGAACGCTTCGAGCCAACGCTGGTTCCGGCCGCCGCGTCATTTGCCTCGACGGACTCGCCACCGGCAACTGGCCCCGACCCGCTGCCCGGCCGAACAGATAAACCTGCACTCAGCCAGTACGGTGATCTGGCGGGATCAGCTGCTCGCCAACCTGTCGAAAGCCCGCTGAGCCTCGACCATCTCCGCGACGAGCCGGACCACTGCGCACGCCTTGCGGTGATCATCACCCAAGATCGTGGCCAGAGTCGCCGGGTCGGTTTCCACGATCGCCTCCGGGTGACGGAGTTCGTGCCGCCACAGGCACTGGTAGTCCCACCGGTCCAGCGCGTCACTGGCTCGCGCGGCCAAGTCCGCGTACGCCGGCGGCACTCCGTGGTCGAGCTGGAGCGGCAGCTGAGCCAGGTCACCTTGCCGAGCCATCGGGTGCACCTCGCCCGCGAGCTCCACGATGGTGTCGATGACGTCGCGGGTCCGCCCCAGCACCGACGCGACCGGGATGATCGGCTTCCGGCGGTTCGCCGTGCCCAGCAGAAGGCGTTCGAGCTGATCCATCGAGATCAACTTCGTCCAGGCGAGACAGATCAGCGCCCGTGCCGTCCGGTCGACCTTGTTCGGCGCGTTGACCACGGCCCTGACCACAGCGTTGGGCAAGGCCCGGCCGGCGAAGTGAGGGACCAGGTTCCGCCACGAGACGGTCCATTCGACATCGATCGCGTCGAGCTCCTCCGTGCACTGGGCGAGGACCAGGAGGACCTCGCCCGTGAGGTCGTCCGGGCCGATCGCGCGCAGGAGGCGGATCACCCGGACCGCGGAGGTGACGCTCACCGTGCCAGTGCTCACTACCTCGCCGAGCGGCGTGGGTGCGAGGAGGTCGTCGTGGATGTCCAGCAGGCCCTGCTCGGCCAGGTGCTCGGCAGCGTCCCAGAGGGACCTGCGGTTCCAGGTCACCGGCGTTCCGACCAGCCGGCCCTGGTGACTCGCGAAACCGCGGTTCAGGAATCCGTGGACGTCGCCCGTCCGGACACGGTTGCGGCGGTGCAGCGCGGCGACGATCCGGAGGACCAACGTCGGGAGGTCGGGTTCGTGCCGCAGCAGCGCCGACACGGCTCGCTCGGGCGTTCCGGCGACGTAGGTGTCCAGGACGTCCGCTTCTTCCGCCGTGGTGACCGGGACGACTGCCCGGCCCGGGCCCGCCCGGCCCGCTCGTCCCGCCATGTTCTTGTAGGCCGCGACCGTCCGCGCGGCACCGGGGGCCCGGTTCCCGATGTCGCGAATCACCACCAGGTCGGCGGGCAGGTTGACGCCTTGGGCCAGGGTGGCCGTGGAGACCAGGAGCCTGATGTCCCCACCGGAGCGGAAGGCGTCTTCCAGCGCCTTCTTCGTCCGGGTTCCGAGATCGGCCGTGTGGAACGCGACGCCCCGCCCGAGGCACTCCACCAGCTTCGCCTTGAAGCGGGTGTCGTCCCCTCGCGGCAGGATCACCTGTGATGCGGCGGGCGGCAGGCCGAGCACCTCCCCCAGCCTCCTGGCCTCGGAGACCGCGGCACTGCGCGTGCCGACGAACACGATCACCCGTCCTCCGCGGTCGATCTCCTCCCGGATCACGGCCGTGGTCGCGTCGAAACCCGGGTCGTACTTCGGCCGCACCACCAGCTGTTCCCGCACCTCCTCCCCCGTGTCCGTGCGGCCGCGGAAAGCGCCGTCCGGGCGGAGGATGCCTTCGACGAGGGGAACCGGCCGCTCGGTCCACCTCAGCGGCGTGGCCTCCAGCCACGTGTCCAGGTGGCTGTGATCGTCACCGAGGCCGGTCGACAAGGCGACGATCTGCGGCCTGCGGGGCTCCGGCATCGTCAGCACCGAGGCGAGCAACAGTTCCAGCGCGGGCCCGCGCTGGTCGTCGGCGATGTTCTGCACTTCGTCGACGACGAGCGTCCCGATCTGGTCGAGCAGCTCCGGGTGGGTCCGGACCAGGCCCGCGTAGGTCTCGTAGGTGAGCACGCCGAGGCTGTACCGGCCACGGACGATCGCCGGGATGTCGGACGCGAGTTCGCCCGTGGCCCGGACGACCGTCATCCCGGCCGCCCCGTATTCGGCTTCGAACCGGCTGTACAGCTCGTTGACCAGTGCCCGGGTCGGCACCAGGAACACCGCGCGTCCCCGCGCGGACGCGGCGCGCACGGCCGCCATCTCACCGACCATCGTCTTGCCGGCCGCCGTCGGCGCCACGATCACGACGCTCCGGCCCTGGAGGACGTGAGCCCGGTTGATTGCTTCGCGCTGCAGGGAGTTGAGCTCGCCGATCCGCCGGCGCCATCCGGCCAGCACGACGTCCGGGATGCCGTACGGCCGGAGTCCGCCGACGTCGGCGGTCACCGGTTCCCGGTCGTCCGGGCCCGCCAGCGCGGCATACCGCGGGCCCGGCAGCAGACGAGGCCAGACCATGTCCGCGGTGGCCGTGCCGTGAACGGCGGGGATCTGCTCGAGTCCGAGGACTTCGGCGCGCCCGGCCACTTGACGCCGGACGACCTCGAGGAGCTCGCCGACGGGCACCTCGTCCCGGGCCGTGACCTCGGCCCGGCCGGTCAAGGCCAGGACCAGCTGGCGGGTCAGCAGGCCGTACCCGCCAGCGCGATCTTCGTAGGCGGCTTGGTCGGTGGCGCACGCGGTCAGCAGCAGGCGACCGGCCACACCAGACCACGGCAGCTCGGGCGTCGCTCCGGGGTTCCCGGCCGCCGACGCCACGACTTTGGCCCCGGCGCCCCCGGAAAAGCAGCAGTCGAGCACCACCGCGACCCGCCGGGCCGCCAGCGTGTGCAGGTGCTCGAAGAGGACGGTCAACGGCACGGCCGTGCCGTGCAGATCGGCCGGATCGGCATCATGGGTGAGCAGGTGGTGCGTCGTGGATCCGTGGCCCGAAAACACGATGATCACGGTGTCCTCTGGGGCGCTGAGTGCGCGCAGCGTGCCGAGTTCGGTGATCAGCCGTTCTCGCGTCGCACTCTCGTCAACCACAAGAGTGAAGTTCTCGCCGGGAAAGCTGTCCGAAAACAACGCGTGAAGCGTTTCGGCGTCCCAACGAGCAGTACGCAGATGAGTGATCCCGTCCGACAGATACGTGTTGACGCCGACGAATAGCCCGCGGAAGGAACCTCGCCCGTGCCCCACCAGTTCACCATCTCCGATCCCGCTGGACGAGCAGCGAGGATAGCGGCAACGCCGCGGAAGGCTGGCTGAGTGTCGCCGACCCAGCGGTCGATCCTGCGGGTCAGCCCCCGCTACATCGCGAAGGCCGGCAAAGCGTGCCCACGAGGTCTGGCCGCGAAATGCCGGCCGGGGTCCCGGAAACCACCGGACGAGCCGATCAAGAAGAAGGGACCCGAAACCTTCGCCGACCAGGCCGTCCGCGATGTACTCGACCTCATCGTCTTCGAAGGGATGAGCGTCCCGGACGCACACCGCCGCCACCGCGCTTCCCCTCCCGGCTCCCGGTGCCACGCCGGCCTCCTCCGGTGGGTCGAGCACGCGGTGCTCGGCTACCTGCGCGCCGACGAGGCGCTGGCTCACGTGTCGGGGCGGCGTCTGCACCCGCGTTCTCGCGAGTGGGCCGTCCAGTACCCGATCCGGCCGGGACCCGACGACGACGTGTTCGAGATCCGGGCCTCCGGCCGGTGGTACGAAAGCGAGGACGGCGACGTCCGTGAGATCCGGTTGCTGCGTACCCACTCGGTCGATCCCGACCGGCGAGAGGTGCCGCCACCTCAGCTTCCGGAACTGGCCGCCATCGCGTTCGTGCTCGTGGCGGGTCACACGGTCATCGGCCCGTGGAGCGCCCCGCTGGTCGTGAGCCCGGCAGCGGCCGCGGTGGACCGCGTCCGCATAGTCGAGATCGGACTCTCCGATGGCTCGTGGGACGTGGTCTTCGACGAAACCGCGCCCACGGTCCGTCGGCTGTACGGCGAGGAATCGCGCCACGTCCTGCGAGACGTGACCGAAGGAACGGGCTACCGGCCGGGCCGGGACTGCGTCCGCTGCCCGCTGCGCTCCGACTGCCCGGAACTGGTGCGGCGGCCCGGCCTGCTCGGCATCCACGACAAGTCCAAACCGGCCCGGAGCTGGAGCGTCACCACCGGCCGCCGGTATCGGACGTGCCCTGCCCAGGCACACCTGCGCGACCTCCGGTTGCCCTACCCGGACGATCGGGAGTACGGCCTCGATGCCCGGCGCGGCAAGGCCGTGCACCACTGGCTCGAACACCAGCACAACCGGAAGCCACCGCGTCCGTGCCGTCCGGGGGACGTCCCGCCCGGACCGTCGTGGTGGCCGGCGTGGGAGGTCACCGGCCGGGCGGCGCTGCTCGGCGAACAGATGATCGGCGACCACTCACTGCGGTGCCCGGTCCGGACGATGAGCGGAGCTGACACGATCCGGTCCGAACAGGACGTGGTCGTGTACGACCCCGAGGCCGACGTAGTGGTGTACGCCTCCGTTGACGCCCTCTACACCGAGGGAGACATCGTCGTCGTCCGGGAGACCAAGTCGACCGGGCAAATCCACGAGGGCGACCTGCTAGACCGATACCCACAGATCGCACTGGCTTTGGTGCTGGCCGCAGAAGGTGTATTCGGCCCGGCTTCTCGCGTCGAACTCGAACGGCTGACTCCGGCGGGCCCCTTGGTCGACAGATTCTCACCGGACCAGGACTGGCTCGTCGCCCGCGCCCGCGAGGTGGTCCACCAACTCGCGGCGCCGTGGCACGCGGACCTGACGATGGCCGCGCAGCCCGGAGATGCCTGCGAAACGTGCGAAGTGGCGCTGTGGTGCCCCGATGCGAAGAAGGACGAGGAGTGAACGAAGACGACACCGTGCCGGCACGCGAGGAACGGGTGATCGCTGCGGCGGTGCGAGCCGCGTACGCGTGGTCCACCCGGGAAGAGCACGGCGCGGAAGCGATGACGGAGATCTGCCGGATGACCGGCGTCATCATGGAGGCGCACGGCCCGGGGAAGTCGCCGACGGGTCCGCTTGACCTCGTCGAGGCCCTCGGCCGGCCGTTGCGCGGGCTCATGCTCGCGTCGGACGACACCGAGATCGGGGAGAGCGAGCTGCTCGACGGCGACGAGTTGACCGACGCCGCGCACGATCTCGCGGCGGAGTACGCCTGTCCGCTCGACCGCACCGGCACCGGCGGCTGGCTGCCGTCGTGGACCAGGATGCGGTCCGACCGCGTCAGCCGGGAGGTGTTCCACGCCCTGATCGAAGACGGTTCCCAGGAGGTTTACGTCAACTCCCGCCAATTCATCATCGAGAACCCGACGGGCCTGCCCGAGCTGATTCCGGACGAGCGGGTCCAGGCTGGCGCCCGGCCCGCCGGCCGTCGGCGGCCGCTGGCAGCCCACCAGAAGCACATGGGTCGTGACGGGCGCGAGTACTGGTGGCCTTGTCCGGTGTGCAAGTACCCGATGGCCGTCGATCCACCCAGGGTCCGCTGCCCGTACCGCTGGCATCGAGCACGCTTCGACCTGGACGAAACGGCACGACGGCCCCGGCTCGTCCTGAACGCCGAGCGCCGGGGACCAGCCGCACGATCGGCGGCCGGGATGGAGTGCGTCGACACTGGGGTGTGGCGGTCCGTCGTCATCCCAGGCGTGACCGAACTCCGGCTGGCGAAACGGCTCCGCAAGTACTCGGAGGTGCACCTCTGGCCAGGTTTCGACACCTACGACCTCCACGTCGTCACGGGTGACTTCCACTACGACGTCAAGGAATGCGCTTCCCTGAAGCAGCTACTCAGGCGGCTGCGGGAAGACGGGGCCAAGGCGATGCTCCTGCTCCCCGACACGCACGCCCACCAGGTCGACCCGCTCAAGCAGGCCGGATTCGCCGCGATTTCGGAGAAGGACGCCGTCAAGCTGGCCCGCCGGGCGGCCGGGGAGGCGCGGTGAAGGACGATTCGAAGATCCTCTACGCGGTGCGGGCCGCACTCGGCCTGGCGACGGCGTACTTCCCGGTCGACTTCCCTGCGCCGGGCTGCCACCTCGTCCGCGCCGACCACGTGGGGTACGTGCTCGACGGACATCTCGAGGCCTGGGACCGGTGGCGCGTCCTGCCGTCCGCCGAGCGGCGGCGCTTCGGCCGGCTGATGCGCATGCGGCACAACCGGCTCGCCGACGCGAAGGTCGCGAAGGAAGTCCTCGGCGAACTGCTCGATGCCGGCGAACTCCCGGGTTGCCGCCGTGCCGACGACTACGAGACGTCCGGGCTGCTCCTGGTCGAGCTCGGCATGGTTCCCCTGCGGTTCACCGACGACTGCCTGGCGGTCCTGGACGGCCTGGAGCGGAAGCGTCCCCGGTGCCTCCCCGTGGCCGAGCCCGGCGGGCACCGCTCCATCCTGCGCGTCCCCCGCGAGGGCGGGCACGACGAAATCGTCGATGCCCGGTACGAGATCCGGCAGCACCACCTTCCCGACGCGAGCCACCCGGCGGTGGTGACCACCGCCGACGCCCGCGACCGGATCGAAGTTCCGCTCGACGAGCTCGAAGACATCGCCGTCACGCTCGACCAGTGTTTCGGGACGAAGCACCGCACCAAATCGATCCGAAGGTTCATCGACAAGCTCCGAGGACGCCCCGAGACCTTCGACGAGACCGGAGCGAAGCTGGTCCTCGAAGCGGGTGAGCTGAACGAGCTGATCGCCTACACCGGGTTCGGGAAGTCGGTCGTGCTGATCGAAAGCTTCGCCTGCTGGGCCGTCGAGAACGAGGTCGTCGTCACCTACGTCCTGACCAACAACGCGGAAGTGGCGAAGTACGCCCACACCATCGAAACGGCCTTCAACGCAATCCGGCCCGGCAAGACCGTGACGCCGCTGATTTCGCCCAGGTCCATGCTGGACGTGGCCCACATGGTGACCGGGCCGCCGGCCGAGTGGGTCTGGCGGCAGTTCGGCTACGGCTGCGCCCTCGCCGCTGCGGCCTCCACCGACGAGGCGGTCGACACCTGGACACCGGGCAAGGAACCCTGCACCTCGCTGCAGCAGCCGCGCAAACGCGGTGACGGGGACCGGACCGTCGCGTGCCCGTTCCGGCTGACCTGTGGTCGTTACCGGCTGGTCCGGGCGGCGCTCTCGGCCGACGTCATCGTGACCTCGCACGCGAACCTGCACCTGGGCGTGCTCCAGTTCCCGGTGGACGACGGCCTGGGCGTCACCGACCGGATGTCGGTGGAAGAGCTGGTCATGCGGCGCAGTCACGTCGTGGTCATCGACGAGATCGACGAGTTCCAACGCGGCACGATTTCGCAAGCGGGCCGGGGACTCGTGCTCGACGAGGCCGGGAACATCGACACCCAGCTGCGCCGGCTCGACAACGAGTTCGGGGCCGCGTTCGGCCGCGTCCGGGCCGCGGTCGACGCGAGCGTGCGCGACTCCTACCACGCGATCCGCTACCTGTCGGAGAACTATGTCAGCCACCTGGCCTACGGCCGGATCGGCGAACCCGCGCCGGGCGTGCAACGCAGGTGGACAGTGCCCCGCCGGTGGGACGCGTGGCTGACCGCGCGCCTGTTCGGCATGACCGACGATGACGTCGCACCGGAGCAGGTCGTCGTGTTCCAGTCCCTGTTCCCCGGGCGGGACTGCCACCCCCACGCCGGGGAACCCGCCTTCTTCCCGGCGATGCGGCCGCTGCTCGAACTGCTGACCACGGCCGGGTCGGGCGCGGGCACCGTCGCCTCCGTGCGCACCGAGCTCGACCGCCTCCTCGGCCCCCGGCCGGTGGACGAGAGAGAAGAACCCGCCGAGAACACAGCAGAAGAGCGCGCGGTGGTCCCCGGCGGCAAAGAGCGCACGAAGGTGGTCGACCGCCTCGTGCGCCGGGCCATCCTCGAGCGGATCCGCGTCTACCTGCACCGGCTGATGAACAACAGCCCTCAGCTCGTGGACGCCGGCATCGAATCCGTGCAGGTGATCGCCGACGCGCTGGGCACGTACGGGCGCTGGCGGTTCACCCCGACCGGTCCGCTGGGGCGGCTGGTCTTCGCGTTCACCGAACACGTCGACGCCAACAACAGCGACGACGCTTGGCTGCGCGCCGCCGCGTTCGGTGGTGATCCGCACGTCTACGTCGCCCAGCTGGGAGACACGACCGCGCTGGCCCACGCCGGCACCCGGCGCGTCGTGCTCGGGCTGTCCGCCACCGCGTTCTTCCCGCTGGCACCACACCATCACGTCCACGTCGAACCGCGGTGGTGGGTGCGGGACGACACGGACTCGGTGGCGGTCGTCCCGGCCGAAGCCGGCGACGCCATCCGGATTTCCGGGCTCAGCGGCGCCGAGCGGGACGCGGCGACGCGGGAGCTCGCGGCACACCTCTGGAAGGAGCACCTGTGCGCGGAACTGGCCCAGTTGAAGAAAACCGACAAGGATCGCGCCCGGGTCCTGCTCGCGACCACGTCGTACGCCTCGGGCCGGCTCATCGCCGAGGGCCTGGTGGCCGCCGGGGTCGAAGCCCCGAAAATCTGCCTCGCCACCAGGCCGGCCAAGAGCGAGCGGACGCCCGCGGAGGTGCACGCCCACGAGGACGGCTGGCGGGAGCTCCCCGCCGACAAACTGGACGAGCTGCCCCGCCACCCCTGCGACATCCTCATCGCGCCGCTCGCGCGGGTGCAGCGCGGGGTGAACATCATCGGCGCCGGGGACCGCTCGGCACTGGGGTCGGTGTGGCTGCTCGTCCGGCCGATCCCCTTGATCGACGAGCCCGAAGAGCTCGTCGCCCACATCCAGTCGACGGCCCTGCGGGAGGTCCCGGGCGACGCCGCTGACCCGCTGGAGGTGCTGGAGCGGCGCAGGACCGAGGCGGGGACCTACTTCGACGAGATCGTGCGGAGCAAGCCCTACTTCAGCAGCCAGCCGCGATCGGCGCAGCTCGGTGTCGTCGCCGAGATCCTGAACGGCGCGATCCAGCTCGTGGGACGCGCCCGTCGCGGCGGTACCGACGCACGGCTGCACCTCGTCGACGGAGCCTTCCTGAACCCGTCCCACGGGCCCAATTTCGCCGCCCTCGTGCAGGAGCTCAGGCAGGAGTGGCGCACGACCGGTGTGCTGGCCAGGATGGAATCGCTCTACGGCACCACCCTGCAGGCCTTTTTCGACTATGCCGACAAGAACGCGACCGCCCCGGAGAAACCATGTTGACGACCCTCGCGTTCCGGCTCCCGCGGAAAGATCTCGTTGACCTGCTCGGCTCGGTCACCGCCTATCCCCTGTCGGAAGAGTTCCAGCGGATCTGGGATCAGCTGCCCCGGCGCGGAACCCACCGGCAGCCGTACTCCGCGCTCGCCACCGCGCTCACGGCGGCCACCGGGCAGCGCGTGTGCCTCTTCGGTGAATGGGAACTCGGGGACGACGAACGCGCTCGAGGCAATCGGATGCTGCTCATCACCGACAAGCCGCTGGACCACCGCTTCAAGCCGGCGGTCCGGGCGTGGGAGCGGCAGGTCCGGGGTGGCGCCGCCGACGCCGAGCTGGCCGACCGGCTTCCGCCGCCCGAGAAGACGCGCCTGCTCGCCGAGCACGTGCAATACCGGCCGGGCGCGGTCCCGCTCGCACCCGGCTGGGTGTTCCGGATCGCGACCTGGCAGCTGATGCGGAGACTCGCGGAGCGCCCGCTGGCCCTGGCGCGGAACAGGAGCCAGCGGCTGATGATCGACACGGACGGCTGCCTCCTCGCGTGGGATCGGGCCGATCTGCTCGCCGGCAGTCGTCCCGGGATCTTCGCCATGGGCCGCATCAGCGCGAAACTGACCACCCGCGGCGGCGTCGAGGACTTGATCGTGACGTTCGACGCGCACATTTCCCGCTTCACGACGGACTGGGCCTTCACGAAGAACACCTGGCTGTACCGAGGCGACGACAAGCCGATCCTGCGTCTCCCGGTCCGGCACCGCCGCACCGAGGACGAGTGGGTGACCTACCTCGATCCACCGATCGTGAAGGTTCTCGAGGCGTGCCAGACGAGCGGCGTCGAGGTCGGTACCGAACTGCCGCCGGAACCGGGTGCGGCGCGGCCGAGCACCCGCGAGTTCCAGCGCCACGACGTCGGCAGCGGCCCGGGGCCGCGCTACATGGCGCGGCTCCACGCCCACGTCACGAACTGCCTTCCGCAGCTACGGACGCTGACCTACCGGCAGGCCAAAGAGATCTCCGTCCCCCAACGTCCGTCGAAGAGCGGGCTGCCGGACGTCGACGTGTCCTCAACCGGTTTCCTGCGCGTGCTCATCGCCTGCCTGTACGCGACGACCGACGCCCACCAGCGGATGCTCGGCGAACTCCGTGCGTTGGCCGATACCCACGTTTCCCCGGTCGAGGGTGGCCCGGCCGTACCCGTCATCGAGGGCGTCGACGTGCTGATCAGGCATTGCCCCGACCTTCTCCGGCACGGGCCGGGCGGCCGGGCCGCGCTGCTGGAGAGCACGATGGACTGGGAACCCGCGGACGACCAGCTCGTGGTCGCGTGGGTCGAGACCGAATACCACCCCGAGGTCGACATCAACCACGACGACGACAAGAAGCCGTACCTGCGAAGGCTGCTCGCCCAGCACGGTATCCCGTCGCAGTTCTTGGCGACCGACCCCGCCGGCGTCCGTCAACCTCGGACCAAGAAGCAGCGGGAGGCGAAGGCGCACGCCGCCCGAAGCGCCCTCCGCGATCTCTTCCGGATCGCCGGGGCCACCGGACGGCACCTGGCCCGGCCGCCGGGCACGGACGAGAACCCGCTCGGCAGGGAAGCGCTGCTGGTCGGCATACACGCACGTCGCCAGCAGACCGCTGACGGCGAGGTGCCTTTGGTGCTCACCTTGGTCGCCGTCCACGCGCGCCCCGAGGGCACGTGGTCGACGCTGATGGCCAGCCCCACGACCCAGGACTGGCGTACCGCGGCGCGGGGCATCACCGACTTCCACGGCGGCTCGATCGGCGACCCGTACCTGGGGCGGTCCGAAGAGAAGGCCGCCCGCACGCGGGCCCACGTCGACGAAATGCTCCGCAAGCTGGTCACGGGGGACCGCGTGGGGATTCCGGTCGTCCTGTTCGTCGACACCGTGGCGACGCGGTCGATCTGGCCCGGCCTGCGGGACCAGTCGCTCGGCGACGGTGCTCTTCCCGGAGACCGCCTCGTCGAGGACGGCCACGACGTCGCCCTGGTCCGGCTGAACGACGACATCGCCGAAATCGGGCGACCGGTCGACCGGCTCGGCGGCCGCCAGCCGGCGGACCCGGACACTCCGGGTTCGCCCGGCCGCAAGCCCAAGCTCTACCGGCTGGCCGAATCGGCACAGCCGCTGTGGCTGTTCCCACGGCTGTCTCGCAAGCTCGACTCCCTGGCGGGCCGGCCGAGCATGAACTTCACCAGGTGGACGCTGCCCGCCGAGCGGAAGAAGGAGCTACGCGCCTCCTGGCACTCCTACACCGCCACGGAGATCCTCGTCGTGCGAGCCGGCGGCTGGGAGCCCGCCGACCTCGCCGCGATCACCGCAAGGCTGTGCGAACACCCGGTGTCGTGGGACCACCGCACGTCGTTCCCGGTTCCGCTGCACCTCGCGGTGGGCGCGGACCGGGACCACCCGTCCTACCGGGCCGCCACGTGACCGGGCCGTCCGCGGCCCGGGACCATGGGCTTTTCGAACAGCGGGCACACCGGGGCGCGGTCGGCACGCTCCTCCGGCGCGTTCCGGTCGCACAGATCGGCCGGGCACCCGAAGTCCCCCGCGGAGGCGCGCAGTGCGATCAGGCGCCGCGCCCGCTCGTTGCCCTTGCTGATGAAGTTGAGTTCCTCGTCGGCACGCGTCTCGATCTCGTCCAGCAGCGCGTCCCACTCGATCAGCGTCGCGGTCCCCGCACGGGTGGCATCGACCAGCCGCCGCCACCGGCTGCCGAGGTCGTAGGCGTGTGCGTCGCCCCTGATCTCGGCGTACCGGGCGCAGAGCGCCGACCACGTGCAACTTCCGTCCACCGTCGTCCCTCCGCCCGTGAAGCTGGTGCGTACCGATGCTGAACCACAGTGTCGAGGTCACCTTCGGCCCCGAAGCACCCGGGTCCCCCGAAATCCAATGGCTGGTGCGACGCATCCCCGGCAGCGGCGTGGGGAGCTGGCCCGCCACCACCGATCACGTCGAGGTCGTCCGCGTGCTGGGTGGGGGCCGCAGTGGCGGCACCGTCCTGCTCGCGGATCGGTACGAGGCGCGGCATCGGACACGATGTGTCGTCAAGATCGACCGGACGGGCGATCTCCACCGGGAATGGCAGGCTTACCAGAGCCACGTCAAGACACTCGTCAGTGGTTTGTTCGCGCCGGTCATCGCGGCCACTTCGGACGTCGTCACGGGCACGAGCCCGAACGAGACGGGTGCGCTCGTCTACGGGGAGGCCGCCGACTACACGGGACAGCCCGGGGATGCGGTTCGGACCCTCGGCGAACTCGTCGCGGCGGCACACGCGGACAGCAACCGGCTTCCCACCGCCTTGGCGCTTCTCGACCGCACCTTGCGCGGCGCCGCCGCGGCCCTGCACCGGAACCACAAGCTGCATCCCGGCGTCCGTTCCCTGCGTTCCCTCAATCCCGGCCTCGGTCCGAGTCTCACCCTGGACCTCGACGACGGTGCCGCACCCTGGCACCCCGACGACGTCGTGCTCCGGCGGACGCTGGGCGGCCTCGACACCGACCTGCAGCCGGGCGACCGGGTCGAGCTGCGCGGGCTCACCCAGGACGGCGCGTTCCTCGGGGGCCAGGACATCAAGATCGGCTACCGCGGAGAGCTCGGAGAACCCGGCGTCGTCCGCGGGACCGTGCTCACCACCCGGGGTGCCGAACGACGCCGGTTGGTCCTGGACTCCGTGTGCCCGGACGAGGTCGCCGGTGACGGGTGGCACGTCGGTGCCGACGTGTTCGCCGACCCGTTCGCGGGTCTCCCGCAGGTGCTCACGGAGGACTCCGCGGACCGCGTGTACTCCGCCGCTCACGGCGATCTGAACGTCGGCAACGTGGTCGTGGTGGGCGACCACCCGTGCTTCATCGACTACGCCCACACGACGGGCGAAGCGCCGCAACAAGGCGACTACGCATGGCTGGAGATCTCCTTCCTGCGGGACGTCTTCGCCGACGCGGCGCTCCCGCACCTCCTCAAGGTGCAGCGAGCCTTGGCCGTGGCGAGCAATCTGCTCCAACGCGGCGCCACCACGGACGAAGCCCGCGACCTCGGCCTCGACCTGCTCACCGGAGCCGGAACGACCGAGTTCGAGGTCCTGTTCGCGATCAGGGCGCGGGCGCACGGCTGCTACCCGCACGACGACGCCGGTCCGGAGTGGGTGCACGACCACCGGTCCCACCTCCTCCTCGCGGGTCATCGCTCGCTGAAGTGGAGCGGCGCGGTGCAGAGCCCCGCGAAGGTCCGGGCCGTGGTGGCGGCGGCCGCGGTCGCGACCGAGTGGCTGACCGAACCGTCTCCGTTCGCCCATTGGCCGACGGCCGACCGCGAACGGGCGGTGGCCGGCCTGCGGCCCCGGATCGTCAGCGCACTCGGCAGTCACCGCGACCAGGTCCTGGCCGGGTACCGGCGTGATCACGAGACCTTCATCGATCTGCTCGTCGAGGACGCCAGCACACCGGACACACCGCGAAATGCCGTCGACGCCGTGCTGCGGACGACCGTTTCCGTGCTGACGGGTGGGCTCGGCTCGGGCAAGACCAGCCTCCTGCGGGAGATCGCTCATCGAACGGCGGCCGGCGGCCACCGCATTCCCGTCCTGCTCGCAGCGGGAAACCTCGGCTCTCCGCTGCTGACCGCGGAGACGCTGTCCACCGCGGCGGTGCTGCTGCTCGTCGACGATCTCGACGACGCACCGGACCGCCCGGCAGCGGTGGCGGAGCTCCAGCGAATCCACACGGCTCATCCCCACCTCCCGATCGTGGTCGCCGGCCGGGAAGACCACGGCTTGCCGTTCCCGGAGTTCCGGCTCAAGGAGTTCGACGAAGCCGCGATCGGCGCTTTCCTCTACCGACACGCACCCCCCGAGGCGGTTCCGGTGCTGCTTCACTCGCTGCTGGACGATCCGGTGTGGGCACCGCTCGACCTCCGCCGGCCGCGGTCGCTGGCGATGCTGCTCGGTCACATCCGGTCGGGTGCGCTTCCGGCCCGGCCGCACTCCCTGCACGAGCGGCGCCTCCGGAAGGAACTCGGTGACGACGGGTTCGCTGCCGCCACCCGGATTGCGGCTGGGCTGCTCGATGGTGGTGTCGCCGAACAAGACGCGTGTCACGCCGCGATGAGCTTTTTCAGACGTGACGGCGATTCGGGGTCACGGCTCGCTGATCGGTCCGATCGGGACTTCCTCGCCGCCTACGCCCTGCAGTCTCGCCCCGGAACGGAACAGGTCTCGAAAGCCGCCCGGCCCGTTTGGCACCACGCGCTGTGCCTGTTCGCCGGTCTGCCGACCACGAGCCCGGAAATCGTCCGCCGCATCATCGGCGAGCTCTCCGGCGAACCGGTTCGAGCCGGTGAGCTGCTCCGCGCCGCGCACTACGCGCCGGCGGAGCTGGTTGCGCATTTCGTCCAGACCCAGCAGGAGCTCCTCCGTGCCGAGCTGCGGCCTGAAGGGCTTCAGGCATTCGGTGACCCCGAAGCGCTGGCCGAAGTCGTGCGCGATCGCGCAGCCCGGCCCGACGCACGAGCGACGGCACTGGCCACGCTCGAATGGCTGACCGACCGAGCCCGCCCCGGCTTCGAGCACCGGTCGGCACGGGCAGCACTGACCGACTCGACCCTCGCAGTTCTGGCGGGCCCGGCCGACCCGGCTTTGCGACTGGCGGCGTTGCGTGCCGTCTGCCGGTTCCGGTTGCGGGGCCTGGAACTCCACATCGCCGCGCAGCTATCCGAACCGGACTCGTGGGAAGTGGTCCGCCGCGCCGCGGAAGCCCTGCGTGAGCTCGGAGTCGCGCTTCCGGAGCCGGAACGCGCCGCCTACCACAACGCCGTGGAGCACCGACTCAACGCGGTGGTCGAGGAACTCGGCGCCACGACCGACGTCGGCCACGCCCGGCACCTTCGGCACGAACGCCTCTATCTCCTGGAAACGCTCGCGCCCCACCCTTCGGCGAAGGAGATCCTGCTCCGGCACCGGTTCGCGTTCGACGTCTCCGGTGTCGCGGCGCTGCTCGATCCCCACGTGCCGGGCACCGCCGTGCCGGATCCCGACACCTGGCTCGGCCAGATCGGTCATGGCTCGCCGGCGGAAGCAGCCGAGGCTGCGCACCGGCTGCTGCGGGACGCACCCGGCCGATCGAGCGAGATCCTGCCGGCGGTGGCCGGGAATGCGCAGAACCACCACCTGATGATCGCCGCCGCAGTCGTGAACGAAGAGAACATCGAAGACGCCGAAAGGCTTTTCTCGGCTGTCCTCGACGCTCCCGGCTCGCCCCCGTTCGAGGGGATGTCCGCGTTGGTGGTCGCTCTCTTCCGCACCGATCGCGCACGGGGAGTCCGGCTCGCGTGGACCGCCACGCGGTCGTTCGCCGCGCGGGAGCTACCGGAACGTCTCCGCTGGCCGTGGAAGCTGGCGCTGGCGCGGTGCCGGGGCGGCTTGGCCGACCTCGACCGCCTCCTCCGCGGCGACGAAACCGACGTCGTGCTCGGCATCGAAGCTCTGGCCAGCTGGGACGTCCTGGACTCCGGTAAGGCCGGTCCGGGCGACTTGCCCGCGCCGGCGCAGGCAGCGCTCTGGGCCGCTCGGCCACAGCGGGGAGCACCGCCTCGCGAGATCGACAGCTGGGCCCGGGCCGTCGTCACGGCAAGGATGCGCACCGCTGTGCCCCACTTGCGGGAACTGGCCGCGGCGGCAGGCGACACCGCGCTGACACTGAGTTCGAACGCGGGTACGGTCGAACGCCCGCTCTCGGAGATCCTGCGCGCTGCCATCGCCGAGCTGCCTCCGGCCACCGAGTCCGCCGCCCCGGAAGGAGAACCCCGTGCGACGACGTGAACCGGCCGCGCGCTTGATCCGGCATCGACGGCCGGTGGCGGCCCGGCGAGGCTCGAGCACCGTCCGGATCTCCTGCGCCGCGCTGGTGCGGATCAGCGACGACGACAGGTACGTGCTGTTCAGCTCGGAATCGAGGCCGGGTGCCTTCACGCCGCCCGGCGGCGCGTTCAAGTACTTCGCCCCTGCCGCGGACCTGCTGGAGACGTGGGGCTTCCGGCCGGAACGCTGGGTAGCACGAGACTCGGGGATGTCCGCGGACCTGCGGGGCCGGTTGCCGGCGCGGGCGGTTCCGGAGTTCTCCCGGTGGTTCGCCGCTGGTGTCTACCGCGAAGACGCCGTGGAGTGCCTGCGAAGAGAATTGACGGAAGAGCTGGACGTGGTCGGCTTTCCCGAGCTCGCCGACCACGTCGGCGAGCTCGGGTTCACGCCGTTGCGCACCGTGGTCGAGGGGCCGGCACCCGTTCCCGGCGAGTCCTTCAAACAGCTTCGTCACCTCGAGTTCCACGGCCTCGTCCTGGCGAGCCGCTCGGCATTGGTGCTGCACCGCACCCTGCTCGAGCTGAGCGCCGATCCGGCCGTGTCGACCATCATCGAGGCGAGTTCGTCCGACATCGAGCACGGCCGCGCTGGCGCCGCCTTGATCGCCCCGCACGCGGCATACCTGATCGGGGACGACCGGACCCGGCACGACCTCCCCCCGCTCCGATGAGCGAGGCGGCGCCAGAGCGGCGGACGCTCACCACCGGCCCGAGCACGTCCCCTGCCCTGTCCGCAGCCGTTTGCTCGCCGGTCAGTGTCACGACGCGGCCCGACCACACGATCGCGTTGACGGTCTCGTTGACCTTCGAACCGCTGTCGGACCGCCGGCGGTTGGCGGTCGTGTTCGTCCGCGGCACCCTGACAACGGCGACCGTCGCCGATCTCAGTGGTCCTCCCGGGATCACGACGGTCTCGGGGATCGGTGGCTCCGCCTTCAGCTGGTACATCGGCGGTTTCGACCGCGGACACCTGCCATCTGGCCCCCTGGTGCTCGAACTGGTAGTCCCGGCGACCGCCCGCCCACGCGATGCGGAACTGACTCTCCGAGTGGATACCTCGTTCCGTCAACCACGGACGGCGTTCTCGTTCCGGAACCGCGTCGTCCACGCCCGTACCGACAGGCCGTGGACGTTCCCGGTTTCGCTGCCCGCCGATCCGGGAGCACCGGTTCCCAGCCCGGCTCCTCCGGTGGCCGCCGTTTCCCGGGCGTCGGTACGGCTGTGCGTCGCGGCGGACATCGTTTCCTACAGCCGGATACCCACCGTTGAATCAGCCCGGGTGCAGAAGCGGTTCGTCGAGTTGCTCAGGTCGGCACGAGCCCACACCGGCATAGCCGAGTCACTCGTGGTCACCGACAGCTCGGGGGACGGCCAGTACGCGGTGCTGCCTCCCGGACTCGACGAATCAGTAGTGCTCCCCCGGCTGCTCGACGGCCTCGTGCGCGCCACCCGGGCGGCGAACGACGCACTCGAAGACGACGCCCGCTTGCGCATCCGGGTCGCGATCGACCGTGGTCTCGTCCAACCCAGCGTCAACGGCTGGATTGGCTGGTCCACGATCGCGATCCACCGGCTCCTCGACTCACCGCCCTTGCGTTCGATGCTGACGCAGCATCCCGAACTCGACTGCGCCATCATCGTCTCGGACACCGTCTACCAGGACGTGGGCCGGCACGGCTACGGCGGAGTGACGGACCAGGACTTCGTCGAAACCACCGTTTCCATGCCGGAAAAGGGGTTCTCCGGGCGTGCTTGGCTCTACCGGCCACGCCGTTGAGGTAGGGGCCCGCGTGCCGCTCGCTTCAAGCCGCTCAGGCGAACCCGCCCTCGACGCGATCGACCCGAGCAACGAGCTGCCGTCGGCAGCCAAGGAGATCACCATTTCGTCGATCCCGGTCAAGCGCTTCTGCCGCTTCGCCACGATCCTCGGCTCAAAGCTCGCGTCGCGGTCCCGCGGCACGTCGACCTGTACCGGCCCGACGTCGGTCAGGACGGTTTTGGAGCGGGTGCCGTTGCGGGAGTTGCCGGTTCCGCGGCCGGCTGGGTCGTGCTTGTCATAGCCAAGATGATCGGTAATCTCGCCATCCAGCGCGGACTCCAGCAGCCGCTTGGTTAGCTGCTGCAACACCCCACCCTCACCGGCCAACCTCAGCCCGCCGGCCTTGGCACGGTTCACCAACTGCTCGACCAGCTCGACATCCAGGCCGTCCAGACCGGCCTCGGGCTTCGAGTTCTCAGCGTTGTCCACGCCGGACATCATGTCGGTCATCAGGTGCACTTCCATGATCGGGAGTTACACCGAACGTTTTACAGTCCCGCCGGAAAAAAGAGCGCGTTCGTGGAACGCGCTGATCGTGGCATGAGCGGATGTGTGGTGGATTCGGTCAGCCGGTGGGCTGGTCGTGGGTTGCGCAGTGGATGCCGCCGCCACCGGAGGCGATGGTGTCGATTTTGACGGGGACGACGTCGCGACTGGGGAAATGTTCGCGCAGGATCTGCCGGGCGCGGTCGTCGGCCGCGGCGTCGCCGAACTTCGGGATGAACACGGCCTTGTCGCCGATGTAGAAGTTGACGTAGGAGATGACGCTCTTGCTGCCGCGGACGGTGACCCGGTCCGGGTCCGGCTGGGGCAGATCGATGACCTGGAAGGCCTTGCCGCTCGCGTCGGTGGCGCTCGCCAGCACCGTCCTGGCCTGGTCGGCGGCCTGGGACCAGATGTCGGCCGGGCTGTCGGGTGCCGCCTTGTCCACCAGCACGATCCCCGGGGCGACGAAGCGCACCAGGCAGTCGACGTGGGCGTCGGTGATGTCCTTGCCTCGCACCCCGGCGAACCAGATCACCTTCGTGACACCGAGGGTCTGCTTGAGCTCGTCCTCGATCTGCTGACGTGTCTTGCCACGGTTGCGGTTGTCGTTGACCAGCGAGCTCTCGGTGACCAGCAGCGTGCCCTTGCCGTCGGTTTCGAACGAGCCGCCCTCGGCGACGATCGAGGTCTGCACCCGCGGGATCCCATACCGCGCCAGCACCGCGCGGGCGACACCGGAATCGTTGTCGTGCGACTGTTTGCCGCCCCAGCCGTTGAAGTTGAAGTCGACGCCCATGACCTTGCCTGCCTCCTCGACGAACACCGGCACGGTGTCGCGGGCCCACAGGTCCTCCACCGGGATCGGCAGCACCTCGACACCGGCTCCGCATGCCTGTTTCGCGCCGTCTACGTCCTCGGGGCGGGCGAGCAGCACCACGGACTCGTGATCGGCGATCGCCCGTGCCAGACCGGCGATGTCCGCCCGCACGGCGGGCAGCTCGTCGTCCCAGATCGTCGCCGTCGGCCAGGACATGAACGTGCGTGCGTGGTTCTCCCATTCGGCGCCGAACCGGCGGGTGCCGGCCGATGTGCTCAGGGCCGTCGCGGGCGACGGCCCGGTGGCTCGGGTCAGCGGCACCTCCGGCCGGGAGCACGCCGCGGCCCCGACTGCGGTCATGCCGATCCCCGCCAAGGTCCGCAGCGCGGTACGACGAGACAGCGGGGAATCGAACACGACACACACTCCAGGGGTGAGCACACGAGCCAAGGTCGAGGCGAGATCGCCTCGTGGCGACCATCATGAGGCTGACTGAAAATTTAGTCAAATCGAGCGACGGCCCAGCCCGGGACGGCCAGGCACGGTGAACGCTGAGGTGACGGGCGCGTGGCATGCCGCTGATCCCGATGGGGCCCGCGCATCGGTACCCCTGCTCAGCGTGGCCGACCACCCGATGCCGGGACGGCGGCGCTGTAGTGTGATTCGGCGGTATCCTTGAGGCTGACTGAAACATCAGTCAGTGGGAGGTGTCGTGTCGGAACGCCAGAAGGCGATACTGGACGCCGCTGTCCGGGTGATCGCGCACAGCGGCGTGCGGGGGTTGCGCATCGAGAAACTCGCCGCCGAGGCGGACATCTCCACCGCGCTGATCTACTACCACTTCGGGAACCGCGCCGGGCTGCTGCGACGGGCCCTGGAGCACATCAGCGACCGCGCGGCGGATTACACCCAGCACACGGGGACCGAGGCGACCGATCCGCGCGGGGAACTCGAACAACTGTTGCTGCTGGAGATACAGGACACCGAGACGGTGCGCATCAACAGCACCGCGTGGGGGGAACTCCGCGCCAGCGCCGTGTTCACCGACGACCTGCGCGAACCACTGGCCGAGTCGACCCGGGTATGGGTGGACGAGGTCGCCGACGCCATCCAGCGGGGACAACAGGCCGGGACGATCTCGGCGCGCACCAGCCCCGTCGACGCGGCCGAACGGCTCACCGCCCTGACCGAAGGGCTCAGCGAACGCTGGCTCAGCGGCTCGATGACCGTTACCCGCGCACGAACCTTGCTGCGCGACGCGATAGCGGCGGAACTGGACAAACCATGAGCAGCGCCGTATCGCCCCATCCCCGCCCTTACTCTGTTGGTCACCAACGGGTGAAGCCCGTGGCCAGGAATGCTGGCATAAAAGTCATACCCACTTCCCTACATCCGCCCATCCTCTCGAACCGGAACACCCCTGAAAGGTAAGTTCTGCCGTGAGGACTCGAGGTCCAGAAACGGGCCAGGCGTCAGCACGATGCCGATCTGGGTGAACGACCCGACGGAACCCGAGCTGCCGCTCTTTTCCGAGACCTCAGAGGTCAAGTAACGGGAAGGCTTCCACCAGTCGCCATGATCGAACCGGACAGCAGATCTGGAACACATTCTCTCGGTTGACCACCTGCCGCTGGTGATCCCCTCGATCGGCAAGGTGGTGATCCCACATCGGGTGGTCAACGACAGCGCCTGGACGAACAATCTGTGAAGGTACCGATGGGCCAGGTGAAGTTGGACGAGCTCCTTCCGACTGACATTGCCAAAGATTTCGCGATCTTCGTGAACGATGGAGAAGACTTCGACAACATCAGCTATGGCGCCGAGGTCACTGACGATCGGCTGATCGTGACGGTCGGTGCCGACGACAGCGGCACGACGCGCACTTTCGAACTCTGGATGCGTGAGGTGCGCGCGCAGGCCTGAACCCAAGCTATCGGTAGGTGGTGGTCGCGAGTGCGGCCACCACCCATTGGCACGGCGTCGACGCCATACCGCACCCGGAAGTATGACTCTCTCCGGGCTCTCGTAGAGCTGAGCAGAAGATCGCCAGATCGGGCGCTTGGTCGGCCAGGGTCCAGGGATCCGACAGGCAGACGAACCGCAACCGGCTGGCCAGCCGTCGTTCCTCGGTGGCGTTGACCTCGATCTCCAGCAGCCGTTCCAGCGCGGCGGTCATGGACGGCTCGTGTCGCGCTGCCCTTGGCCTCACTATTTCCAACGCGAACGCCAAAGTTAGTTCGTTGGTACTTGGTTGTCCTGGCTGGCGACGAGTTTCCGCTGGATGTTGTCGGCCTGGGCGGTGCGATGTTGGTTTTGATAGATGGTTCGCGCTCGTTGCCAGGCGTGCCGTGCCTGTGGTAGTCGCCCGAGGGTGGAATGGAGATCGCCGATGCGTACGAGTGTCTCTGCTTCAAGGTAAGTGCTGCCGAGTTCTCGGCGAAGGTTGAGTGCATGTTCGTAGTGGTCGAGGGCGCTGTCGTTTTCCTCGGTGAGGTGGGCGATGTAGCCGAGGATGTCGAGCGCGCTGGCCTCTCCTTCACGCGCGTGGTGTTCGCGGAACACGGTGAGCGCGTATTCACACGGCGCGCTGGCATATGTTAGCTGCCCGAGTCTTGCCGAGAACCAGCCCACGTGATTGAGGGCGTCGGCTTCCCACACCGGATCGTGGGCGTTCCCGAACAGTGCCGCGGCCTGCTGGGCATGTTTCAGGGCTCCTTCGTCGTCACCTTGCCATGCACACACTTTCCAGAGGATTCGGTGACTGTGCGCCTGCCCCCGCTGGTCCCCGATACTCTCGGCCAGTCGGAGCGCCTCACGGGTGTGTTCCACGGCCTCGGCATGTTGCCCTGCTCGGCCGTAGGCGTCCCCTGCGCGCCATAGCGCCATGATGCGCAGGTGTAGGTCCCCCAGATGGTGGGCGGCGACCACGGCGTTCCGCCAGCAGTCGAGGTTGTCGCGGATATGTCCCCGGCGAAATTGGAAGACCGTCAGGCCCCACGCCACCCCCCACACCACCGCCGACCAGCCCTGTTCCCGAGCGTGCTGCTGGACGCTCAGAAGACAAGGATGTTCAGCCTCGAACCAGTCCAGAGCCGCCGCCGCATCCGGAAGCGCCCGGGGCGCCGGGGGGCCGACGGCGTCGAATTCGGCGGTGGGCTGGTGCGGATCGAGCTGGTTCTGCGCAGACCGCGCTGCGCCGGTGTAGTAGAAGGCCAGGTGGCGCAACGCGGCATCGCGGGCAGTGTCGGGCTGATGCTGAGCAGCATGACCTGCGACGTGGCAGCGGACCAGATCGTGCATCCGATACCGGCCAGGTTTGTGCTGCGCCAGCAGCGATACCCGTTCCAAGACTGCCAACGTGTCCGCGGTTTGGGAGATCGTCAGCTGGCTGAGGGCTGCGGCCGCAGGCACGGCGATTTCCGGCGTGGGGGCGGCACCTATCAAGTCAAGCACTCGCGCCTGGCCAGCGGTCAAGGCCGAGTACGACCAGGACAGTACAGCCGGCACGCTCGCCGCCGAGTCTTTGTCATCGAGGGCGTCCAATGGGGTCGTGGCGTTCTGGAGATCGGTGGCCAACGCCGCGAGCGGGAGCTGGGGACGCGCCTGGGCACGTCCGGCGACGATGCTTAGCGCGAGCGGATGCCCACCGCACAGGCCGAGCACGGTGCCGGCAGCGCCCGGTTCCGCGGCCAGCCGCTCCGGCCCGAGGCGTGCTGCCAGCAAGCTATGGGCATCATCGTCCGGGAGCACGTCAATATGCAGCGGGTGGGCGTTGTGGGCGGCAACAAGTCCGGTGAGCTGGTCTCGGCTGGTGACCAGGACGGCACAACTCGGGCTACCTGGCAGTAGCGGCGCGACCTGTGCTGAATCGCGGGCGTTGTCCAGCACGATCAGCACCTGACGTTCGGCCAGCGCACTGCGGTACAGCGCACACTGCGCGTCGAAGTCAGCGGGAATCTGGTTGGCGGCGACGCCGAGCGCGCTCAGGAATCCACGGACCACAGCCTCTGGGCGCGTGGGCTGTCCAGCGGGGCCGAAGCCACGCAGATCCACGAACAGCTGCCCATCGGGAAACCGGCTCTGATACTGGTGCGCCCACCGCAGGGCCAACCATGTCTTGCCGACACCTCCCGCACCGAACAGCACCGCGACCATCATCGCGCCAACCACGTGGCCGTGGGATTCGAACAGCTTGCCAAGCCTGGCCAGCTCACACTTTCGCCCCGAGAACCATGACGGGGCAGCCGGAAGCTGGTGCGGAACAGGCATCACACCACGCTGTTGCAGCCTCCTGCGTCCGTACCGGGAGCCACGCAGCCTCGGTCGTTGCTCCCGATCGGGCGTAGGAGCCTTCACCGCATCGAGATCAGATCTCCTCCGTTCCACATCAGCGTGCAGTGCTTCCACCGCGGTGGAAGAGACCGTCCCCGCACTCGACAACGCGACCCCCGCACGGCGGGTGTTGTAAAAACCCAACTCGGCGTCGGAAGCGCCCCCCAAGATTGTTCGGAGTGCTTCGCGGTAGCGGCTTCCGGGCCACTGGATCACCCCGCGTTCGAGCTTGCCGATGTAACCTGCGTCGAGTTCCACCCGCTGGACATAGGCGGTCCATAAGTACGCATTGACCTGGTCAGCAAGCTCCCGACGCGACACGCATTCGCCCGGATGCTCCTGCGAAGGTGTGCGCTCCCGAGCTTCCCGCAGCCGAGTATTGGGTACTGCCACGATCGTCCTCCCCGCAGACAGTGGCATCGTGCCATCACCCACCGTGATGCACGGCGGTCCGAGCTGTCAACCACATCCGGCGACCAACGTCAAGACCGCACAGCAATCCTCCCCTCAACCTCCCCGAATACCTCCCTTCTCAGCTCCCTTCCAGCTAACAGGCCCATCCGGCAGGGTGGGATTTACGGGTGAAGCAACGACGAGTGGGTGCCCATCTTCCTTTTGCAGGAACCGGGGGTGTGGGTGTCGCTGCGGGGACGGACTTCGCGGCGACATCCACCCCACACTCATCGTCAATGATTTCTCCTACTTAAATGAATCATTTCGTTAGACGAGCAAAAGGAACTGATGTATCGAGGGAAAGGAACTGGCAAGGAGAAGGAGATCGGGGCCAGCGGCAGCAGATGGCCGCGCACCCGGCGGCCGAGGGCCCGGGCGGACAGGCAGGCCAGGGTGTTGGCCCGCCACCACAGGACCTCGTCCGGGGCGATTGGGCCGCGACTGTCGGAGGGTCTTCGCCGTTGGAGCCGGTGCAGGCCCGGCACAAGATCCCAGAGAATGTCCGGGCTACCCGATATTCGGGTGCGTGCCGGATACTCTCGAGTGAAATGGATCAGCAATCTCGCCGCTCCCCCGAGCGTGGTCATGCACCGATTGTGCTCGTGTCAAGCCTTTTGCGCCAGGACGCAAAGGGTGTACTTGCTGTCCTGGCTCCAGCAATACTTGTGACCGGGTTGCCGCGGCAGAGCTGTCTCGCTTGATCCGAGGCCCACTATTGCATGGGGGGATTACCGCCGCAGTCGCTCTTGCCGTTTGTCAACAAGGAGGACATGTCATGATCAATTGGGTTCGAAAGTCCTGCTTGATCGTCAACGTGCCGACGCTGACCACTATAGGTGCTATCGCTCCGGACCATAAAAACGGTCAATTCTGAGAGGGGACGAAATGATGAAACGTGGACTTGGACTACTCGCCGGCGCATTGCTGGTTCTCGCGGAGGTGATCTGCGGCACCTCCACGGCAAGTGCCGCGGCCATCACCCGACCGGCAGCGGCCTGTCCTGGCCAGATCGATCCAGGGCCCTTGCCCGAGGCGCACACCGTCCAGCAGGCTTCGGGTCAGGGCTTGATAGTCCAGCTCAGGTCGGACGCAGGCAATGAGCACGGATGGTCGAGGGTGCTCCACGCGAGTCGCGGAATGGTGGTGTGGTTGAACTACAAGTACAACCTCAATGACAGGCCACTTCCATGTGGTCAGGTATGGCTCCCGAACGGCGGCGACGCGCACACCGTAGCGATGAATTCCACCGGGAATGGCTTCTACTTGCAAGCGTGCGCGGGATACGGCAACGCCGGCGATTCCACGTGCACCATCTGGTGGTGATCACGCCAACTGCACATGCGAAGGTTCGCCCGCTCGGCTGTGCGGGTGAACCTCGCGCGTAGGATCCGCTCCGCTGATTGTGTGCTGGGTGGCCGGAGGGCGAGACTCCCCCGGAGACCTGGCATTGTTGCAGTGACGCGGAGGAAACCGGCGATGTTCGCGCCCGAAGCGTAGTCACCCAGGCGACCGCGTTCTTCGGCCGTGGCGAGCCCAGGTGTCGTGGATGTCGCGCATGATGTTCGCGAGGCGCCGGTCGGTGGTGGGAGTGGGCTGATGGCGGTTAGCTCCGAGCTGGGTTCTCTAAGGTGGTTCGTCGTCGGAAAACACTGATGGGACAGCGCTTTCGGCGATCACGACGCGCATCTCCTCTACGACCTCGGGCGAGTACTCAACATCGCCCCAGACTGCCGATGTGCTGGTGTCCCAGAGCCACCCGGCGGCAGAGATCGACTTCCCCACACGCACATGATGGTGATAACCCCCGATTTTGCCTGGTAGTCAACTGTTCACTGCTATCTGCAGACCCCCCAAGCCACATACCATGTATTGACATCCCGCCAATAGCCACTCAGCGGCAGAGCTACGCCCTGGGAGCGTTCCGGGACAGGATCCCCGTAGCTACAATCCGGATCACGACGCGGCCGCCCGTGTCGTCACCCAGCTGGTCCACGGCACGACCCCGCAGAGCCGGCGGCCGTAACCGGTGAATTACCGCTGCTACAACATCACCAGCAGCCGGGTGTCGCCCCGGGGCAGTGTGCCAGCCGAGCCGGCCGTGCTCGATCAGGATGACTGTCGCTCGTGGACCCCGGTCAGGCATCGTGCGCCGCGACGTCGCGGGCGGTGAGCGCGGCGGCGAGGTGGCGGGCGTGTTCGGGACGGGTCGGGTCGTAGCCGGTGATGGTGCGTATCCGGTTGAGGCGGTAGGTCAGCGTGTTGCGGTGGATCGTGAGCGCGGCGGCGGCCTCGTCGCGGCTGTGACCGCTGGCGAGAAACGCCCGGAGCGCCTCGAACAGATGCGGATGGCCGTCGAGCGGGACGAGGACGGCGGCGAGGCGATCACGGGCAGGTCCCGGCTGAGCGAGCTGGTATTCGACGGCGAGATCGTCGAGCCAGTAGATACCAGGCTCGCGGGCGAGCCGCCGGGCGAGTGTGAGGATCTCAGCGGCCTGCCGGTGCGCGTCGGGGATGCCGGGATGATCGGGCGCGGTCACGGCTCCCGCGGTGCAGGGCGTTCCCGCCGCGGTGCCGATCCGGGCCAGCAGCCGCGCAACGCGGGTGCGTTCGGGTGTGGCCTCCCGGGGATCGCAGGGCACCAGGAGCACCCCGCCGTCCCGTTCGAAACCGGCAAGCACGTCCGGCTGAGTGTCCAATTCGGTCTGCATGCGCCGGAACACCGCCGTCGTGGTCTGCGCACCCGTGCGGGGCGAGGCTTCCGGCACGGCCAGGTGGAACGCGACGACGGTGTAGCGCTCGGCGAGGGTGCGGCCCCCGCGTTCCGCGGCACGGCGTGCCGGACGGCCGGCCAGCAGAGAGGCGGCGAGATGCTGGCGGGATTCGCGGTGCTCCCAGTCGAGGTCCCGTTGCTCACGGAGGTAGCTCTCGGCCACCCGCGGCATGAGCACGGCGAGGAAGTCGAGGATCGGTTCCACCATCGCCGTCAGCTCGCCAGGCCGGTCCGGGAGGACCTCGGTCGCGATGGCCCACACCTGCTGCGCGCCCAGCGGGTAGATGCGCAGCACGGCCTCCAGCGGCAGGCCGTCGCGCGTGCGTTCGCCGCCCCGGACGATCGGAAGGGACAGTTCCTCGTCGGTCGGCGCGCGGCCCGCGGCGATCGAGGTGAGGAACAGTTCGATCACCGCGCGGACGTTGGCCACCAGATCGCCTTCCCGGACGCTCTCCGGTAGCACCCGATAGGCGGGGATCCGCTCGACACAGCGGGCGGTGACCGCTTCCGCGATCTCCCCGGCACGGGAGAGCAGTACAGCGGCGACGGGTGGTTCGGAGTGGACAGGGGGCATGGCTCATTGTCACCACGCACAAACCCGCGCGGCAAGTTTCTGCGCATCGTGCCAGCAGACAGCGATCATGGCGTGGTCCATTCTGGTCACCATGACGAAGGGGAGATCCCGCTGGGACACCCGGTCATCACCTCAAGGCCGTCGACGCCGTTGACGCCGCATCCGGAAAGGACATCGCGATGAAGCGAACCCGTCGGTTTGTGCTGGGGCTGCTGTCCCTTGCGCTCGTGTGCGGTACCGCCGTCCCGGCGGACGCGGCGCCCGCGAAGAACGCGGCACCGACCGAGGCCGTGCCGCCGCCCAGCAAGGACCCGTTCTACGTTCCCCCGCAAGGTTTCGAATCCAGTCCTAATGGGACAGTCCTGCGTTCGCGGACGGTCACGGCACTCGCCATCATCGTGCCGATCCCCGCCGACGCGCATCAGGTTCTGTACAAATCGGTCGACAGCCACGGCAAACCGGTCGCCGAAACCGCGACAATCGTGGTGCCGCGCAACCCGTGGACCGGGTCAGGACCGCGGCCGCTGGTGTCGTATCAGCTGGCGGAGGATTCGCTCTCGACCCGTTGCCAGCCTTCGTACACCCTCCGCGTCGGCGCGCTCGGCGCGCCCACACCCGCCGGGACGTACGAGGTGACCCAGTCCCTCGGCGCGCTGCTCAAGGGCTACGCCGTCGTCTATTCCGACTACGAAGGCCCGAACTCGGACTTCATGGCCGGCCCACAGGCAGCGCACGGTGTGCTCGACGGGATCCGGGCGGCACAGCACTTCGCACCCGCCGGACTCGCGGCGGACGGTCCCGTCGCACTGTGGGGCTACTCGGGCGGCGGCTTCGCCACCACCTGGGCCGCCGAGCAGCAGGCGTCCTACGCGCCCGAGCTGCATGTGGTCGGCGCCGCGGCGGGTGGTGTCCCGGCGGATCTGGAGAAAATGCTCAAGTACAACGACGGCAACCTCGGCGCCGGGCTCGATCTGATCGGCGTCATCGGCCTGGCCCGCGCCTTCCCCGAGGCGGGTGTCCAGTCCCTGCTCAACGAGAAGGGTAAGAAGCTCTTCGCGGACAATCAGGACAACTGCACCCTCGACATCGCATTGTTCCACCCGTTCGACCACCTGGCGAACTACACGACGGTGCCGGATCCGATCGCGTCGGAGCAGGCGCGCTTCCTGTACCGCGCGAACAGCGCGGGGAAGGCCACGCCACGCTTTCCGGTCTACAACTACCAGGGCCTCGCCGACGAGTTCGTCCCCACCCCGCCGGTCGACGCCCTGGTGGCGAAGTACTGCTCCGACGGCGGAACCGTCGAAAAGTCGCGCATTCCCTTCGCCGGGCACATCACCGGCGAGGTCGTGGGGAGCGGTCCCGCACTCGACTTCCTCGCGGCCCGGTTCGAGAGCAAGGCGCCCCGCAACGACTGCGCGTAGGGACGCACCGAGGCGGACAGCCCCCTCAATAGTCATCTCGGCGTTCGCGGCCCGACGGTTGTCCGGTGAGTCCGGCCAACCGTCGGGCACACCGACAACCTGCTCACATCTCGGTGGGTTCTGAGCTGCCCGTCGTGGGCGGCCGCGGCAGATCCGCGGCGATCTTCGTGAGCAGGGCCTGCAGGGTGACCCGCTCCGCCTGGTCCAGCGGGGCCAGAATCATCTCCTCGACACCGGTCATCGCGGCGTCGAACCCGGCGATGAGTTCGCTTCCCGCCGGTGTCGCGTAGACGCGTTTGCCGCGCTCGTCGCCGGCTCCATGCGCCGCTCGACGAGACCACGGCGTCGAGCCCCTGCAGGAGGCTGGACACGCTCGCCGCGCTGGTGCGGCCCATCTGGGCGATGTCACGCTGGATCGCACCGGGGTTCCCGACCAGGTAGACGAGCGCGGCACTCTCCTCATGACTGAGCCCGCGCTCCCGGATCCAGTCCTCATCGGTTTTCCGCTACGCCCAGACGATCCAGCGCATCAGATCAAGGCTGCTCTAGCCGGCCATCACGATGCCCACGGACCGACGCCGCCGACCTTGTCGATCCGGACGCGGGTGAGAAAACCTGGCGGCGCGTTGTCCGGCGGGAACTTCACATCCGGGCCGGCCAGCGTCCTCGCCAGCTCCGTGAGCAGCTCGGGCGCACCGCCTTCCACAATGCGAGCAGTCCCGGTGATCGCCAGATACGGCCGCATCACGTCCCCGCGTTCAGGGGAAAGGATCGTCAGCGCCACCCGGCCGTCGCGGCGGACATTGCGCACCTTCTTGTGCTCGCTGAGATGTGCCACCACGAGCTCGTCACCGTCCGGCGTCGATTGCAGCGCCACCCAAACCACAGTGACCTGTGGGCTGCCGTCAGGGTTGAGGGTGACCAGCGTTGCGTCGGCACCGGTACCGACGAGTGCGCGCGCGGCGTCGTCAAGTTTCATACGGTGGTTGACAACCCGGACGGTACTTTCATTCCCGCTCTCGACACGGTGTCTTGCACTTCCCGCACCGGAAACATCTCGGAACAGCGGACCACGGCCCGAACAGCCCGAGTCTCCTGCCCCATCGGGCGATTTCGCCGAGGGATGCACTGAACCTTTATGTGGCTTTAAGAGTACTCGAAGGCTGAGCGGAGACAGTTCACCGCGACTGATCGCGAGGGGGACCTGCCATGCCGCACGACTTCGGCCACCGGTGAGCCGCTGAGATGGGGAATCACGTAGTCGACGACTTCTTCGCCCCCGCACTCGACCTGCGCGATTCGCTCGAACTCCGTTTCACCGTCCGGAGTGACCGGCAGGCAACAGGTGCGGAGCGATCCCCGTACTTCCTGGTGTTCGAGGCAGGTACCGGCACCACGGTGAGCTGGCACCGGTTCGTGACACTGGCTCAGGCCACTACCTGGGCACTGCAGCGCTTCGCCCACCCACCCCCGTTACCTTCTTCGTAGCTCCTGATCAAGGAGTTCGTGGTCGCCAGGCCCGGCATGACTTTGTCCCCCTGTCTTTCCCATGATCCGGGGGG
>NZ_JBHYJW010000088.1:0-29573 GCF_042741125.1 Amycolatopsis sp. NPDC058986
CTAACACGCCGGGAACACGGTGGTTTGAATTGCCTTTAAGCCCACCTTACGGGCGTCACACGCCCTTAAGGTGGCCTTAACGGCATGACGCGTCAGAGGTTGCCGCGGCGCTCCTGCTCGCGCTCGATGGCCTCGAACAGCGCCTTGAAGTTCCCCTTGCCGAAGCCGAGCGAGCCGTGCCGCTCGATCATCTCGTAGAACACCGTCGGCCGGTCGCCGATGGGCTTGGTGAAGATCTGCAGCAGATAGCCGTCCTCGTCGCGGTCGACCAGGATCTTGTGCTCCTGCAACGTTTCGATCGGCACCCGCACCTCGCCGATCCGCGCCCGCAGCTCCGGGTCCTCGTAGTAGGAGTCCGGGGTGTCCAGGAACTCGACGCCCGCCGCGCGCATCGCGGTCACCGTGGCCACGATGTCGTTGGTGGCCAAGGCGATGTGCTGGCAGCCCGCGCCGTCGTAGAACTCCAGGTACTCGTCGATCTGCGACTTCTTCTTCGCCACCGCAGGCTCGTTGAGCGGGAACTTGACGCGGTGGTTGCCGTTCGAGACGACCTTGCTCATCAGCGCCGAGTACTCGGTCGCGATGTCATCGCCGACGAACTCCGCCATGTTCACGAAGCCCATGACGCGGTGGTACCAGTCGACCCAGTAGTCCATCTTGCCGAGCTCGACGTTGCCGACGCAGTGGTCGACCGCCTGGAACAGCCGCTTCGGCGCGCCCTCCGGCCGCTTCACCGTGCTCTCGCGCGGCTCGAAGCCGGGCAGGTAGACGCCGTTGTAGCGCGAGCGGTCGACCAGCGAGTGGCGGGTTTCGCCGTAGGTCGCGATCGCGGCGACGCGCACGGTGCCGTGCTCGTCGGAGACGTCGTGCGGTTCCTCGAGGATCGTCGCGCCCTGCGCGCGGGCGTGCTCGACGCACTTGTCGACGTCGTCGGTCTCCAGCGCCAGGTCGATGACGCCGTCGCCGTGCTTGCGGTGGTGGTCCAGCAGCGGGGAGTCCGGCTTGACCCCGCCGGTGATCACGAAGCGCGCCGAGCCGGACTTCAGCACGAAGGACTTGCGCTCGAAGTCGCCGGTTTCCGGGCCGGAGTAGGCGACCAGCTGCATTCCGAAGGCGACCTGGTAGAACCAGGCCGTCTGGGTGGCGTTACCCGCGATGAACACCACCGCGTCCATGGACTTGACCGGGAACGGGTCGGTCGAGGCGTCGTGGTCGACGAGGCCGACGAGCTGGCGGAGCTGGTCGTAGGAAACGTCGTCGAGGGCACCGGGGGAATCGACTGTGGTCATGGTCGAAGCATCCGTTTATGCGGCAAGATGTGCAATGGTTGTTGTTTTGACTGGACAATCTGCCTAGTTGAACGCCGTGACGTGGCGACATCTTGGACAACCTGCGCAGGAGGAACGGCAGTGTCGGAAACCCTGGACGCGCTCGACGCGCGGCTGTTGCTGTTGCTCACCGACGCACCCCGGCTCGGGGTGCTCGAATGCGCACGGCGCCTCGGCGTCGCGCGCGGGACGGTGCAGGCGCGGCTCGACCGGCTCACCGAACGCGGCATCCTCGGCGGTTTCCCGCCCGAGGTCGACCTCGCCGCGATGGGCTACGGGCTCACCGCGTTCGCCGTGCTGGAGATCGCGCAGGGCAAACGCGCCGGGGTGGCCGAGGCGCTCGCCGCGATCGACGAGGTCTGCGAGGTGCACGCCACCACCGGACAGGGCGACCTGTTCGTCCGGATGGTGGCGCGCGGCAACGACGACCTGCAACGCGTCATCGACGAGGTCGTCAGCGTCCCGGACGTCCTGCGCACCTCGACGTCGATCGCCCTGTCGACGCCGGTGGCGCCGCGGGTGCGTCCCTTGCTGGAACGCACCGCGCGGTCGTGAATCAGGCTTCGAGCGCGTAGGCCAGGTAACGCTTCGCCGAGCGCTGCACGACGTCGTGCCCGTCGGAGCGGACGATCGCGTCCCACCAGGCGCCGTAGATCGCCTCGAACGCGTAGGGCTCGAGCAGCTCCGCCGCGCGCCGGACGACGCTGGGCCGCTCCGGGATCAGGTTCGGGTAGCTGTACATGAAGCCCACATGCGTGCGGTCGGGGACGACCTGCACGATGTCGCCGGACAGCAGCGCACCGCGGCCGTGCTCGCCGTCGGGCCAGTGCAGGACCGTGCCGCCCGCGAAGTGCACGCCGAGGTTGATCAGCCGCAGGCCCGGCGCGACGTCGAGCGTCGTCCCGGACCACAGGCGGATGGCCGGATCCGGCCGCCCGATCCACTGCTGATCCTTTTCGTGCAGGTAGATCGGCGCGTCGAAGGCACGGGACCACTCGACCATCGTCGTGTAGTAGTGCGGGTGGCTGATCGCGATGCCGGTGATGCCGCCGAGTTCGCCGACCTGGCGGACCAGCTCGTCGTCGAGGTATCCGGCGCAGTCCCACAGGAAGTTGCCGGACGCGGCCTGCACCAGCAGCGCGCGTTCGCCGATCGCGAAGTTCGGCGTCGAGCCGACGCCGATGAGCCCCGGCCCTTGCTCCTCGATCCGCGGCACGTAGTCGCCGCTCGCGCGGACGGTGTCCAGATCGGTCCAGCGCTGGCCCGTCGCGATGGGGACGTACTGACGCTCGTCCTCGCAGATGGGGCAGTCCGCCCGCGGCTGCGCGTACTGCATCCCGCAGGTCGCGCACATCGGTTCGCTACTCATGGTGAGCCCTCCCAGTAAGACGTACCGGGGGAACACTAGCCGGAACCCATGCGCGCCCGGCCATGCGACCGGCCGGGCGCGCCGGTCTCGTCAGCTCTCGCTGTACGGAACGGCCTTCACCAGCGTGACCTTCATGGTCTTGCCGTTGGGCAGCTCGTACTCGCGCTCCTCGCCCTCCTTGGCGCCGAGCAGGGCCCTGCCCAGCGGCGACTCGGGGGAGTACACGTCGAGGTCGCCTTCGGCGCCTTCCTCGCGGGTCGCGAGCAGGAACTTCTCCGGCTCGTCGTCGCCGTCGTAACGCACGGTCAGCACCTTGCCGGGGCCGGCGGTGCCGTCGTTGGCGGGCGCTTCGCCCACCTTCGCCGACCGCAGCAGCTCCTGCAGGTGGCGGATACGGGCCTCGGCCTGCCCCTGCTCCTCGCGCGCCGCGTGGTAACCGCCGTTTTCCTTGAGGTCACCCTCCTCGCGGCTGTCGTTGATGCGCGCTGCGATGACCGGCCGATTCTCGATCATTTCGTCGAGCTCGTGCTTGAGCCTGTCGTAGGCATCCTGGGTCAGCCAGGTCACCTTCGTGTCACTCACGGTCACCATCTCCTCGTCGGGCCTGCCAGGCTTGGGTATACAAGCCGGCCACCACGCGGAATTCCACTTACCGCGTGGCTGAGATAAAGGAAAAACACGGCCCGTCCGGGGCCGTGCTGGTGGTTCAGGGTATCACGGCATGACGAGTCGACGCCGGTTTTTCCACGCAGCGCGGGCGCTGGACGCGCGTTTCACTCCGTTGGCCGCTAGGGGCTTGACAGATAGCGTGGTACGTCGTACGAGCAGCCGTAGACATCCGCGGTGACCGGTTGCCCGATGCTCTTCACCTCGGTGGTGAGCCTGCTGTGCTTGGCCCCGGCGGGAACCAGGACCTCCTTGCGGCCGCTCTCGGCGCCCGACTTGTCGCGGACCCGCACGATGCAGACGCCCGCGCGGTTGTCGTCGTCACGGGTCACGTTGATGGTGATCTCCGCGCTGTCCGGCTTGAGGACGAAGCCGATCCGCTCGGCCTCGATCGGCGCCGAGCCGAGGTTGAGGTACGCCACATACGCGACCACGCCGCCGACGACCAGCGCGAGCACGAGATAGAGCCACCGGCGCCACGGCCGGGACCTGGTCTGCCGGGACTTGCCGTAGCGGTCCGGGGGCGGCGCCACGGCACCGGCGTCGGCCGTTACCTCGTCTGTGCGCACAACCCGGGCCTCCCGGTCGGTCTTGTCGTACCCGCGAGGACAATGGAGGGACGATCGCGGGCGCGTCTGTGGTCGAGTATCCGTGAACCCGTTCCGGGGCACGAAACTGGGGGCGGGAATAAGGAATGAGAAGGGGTCGTTCGGAGCATGGTGCGAGCTGACGAACTGACAGACGACGGTCACAAGCCACGCCTGCGCCTGATGACGGTGCACGCGCACCCGGACGACGAGTCCAGCAAGGGCGCGGCGACACTGGCGAAGTACTCCGCCGAGGGGCACGAGGTCATGGTCGTGACCTGCACGGGCGGCGAGGCGGGCAGCATCCTTAACCCGGCGATGGACCGGCCGGAGGTGCTGGCCAACATGGCCGACATCCGGCGCGACGAGATGGCTCGCGCGGCCAAGATCCTGGGCGTGAGCCACCGCTGGCTCGGCTTCATCGACTCCGGCCTGCCCGAGGGCGACCCGCTGCCGCCGGTGCCCGAAGGGTCCTTCGCGGTGGTCCCGCTGGAGGAGTCGACCAAGGCGCTGGTCGAGGTCGTGCGCGAGTTCCGTCCGCACGTCGTGGTCACCTACGACGAGAACGGCGGCTATCCGCACCCCGACCACATCCGCACGCACGAGGTCTCGATGGCGGCCTTCGACGCCGCGGGCGACGCGGAGCGTTTCCCGGACGCGGGCGAGCCGTGGCAGCCGCTGAAGCTGTACTACGTGCACGGGTTCTCCCGGGCCCGGATGCTGGCCTTCCACTCCGCGCTGGAGGAGGCGGGGCTGGAGTCGCCCTACACCGAGTGGCTCAAGTCCTGGGACCCCGACAAGGCGGACGTCATGGAACGCGTCACCACCCGCGTCGAATGCGCCGACTACTTCGAGCAGCGTGACGAAGCGCTCAAGGCCCACGCGACGCAGATCGACCCGACCAGCCGCTGGTTCGCCGTCCCGCTGGAGCTGCAGCGGGAGATCTGGCCGACCGAGGAGTACGAGCTGGTCAGGTCGCTGGTGGACAGCACACTGCCGGAGGACGATCTGTTCGCGGGGGTCACGGAGTAAGGTGAGGTCATGAGCTTTCCCCTGCCCTCGATCGCCGTCGTCCCGGCGACGGCGCTGGTGCTGGCACAGCAGCAGCCCGGCAACGGGGACAACGGCGGTCAGGGCGAGGACTTCGGCAAGTCGTCCCCGCTCGGTCTGCTGGTGCTGATCCTTTTCCTGATCGCGGTGGCGTTGCTGGTCCGGTCGATGACGAAGCACCTCAAGCGTCTCCCGAAGAGCTTCGACGAGCCCGCCGAGCAGCAGGACACCGCCGAGCCCGGGGCGAAGGACGAGCAGCCCGCCGCTGCGGAGCAGCAGGTGGAGGCCGCCGCGCCCGCCGATTCTGTCGTGCAGGAGAAGGTTCCCGACAAGGCCGCGAAGGCCGACTGACCCAGGGTTCGTCTCCCGAATTCGCCCAAGTCCGTGAAGGACTCCTTGCCGGCACTCAGCGCTGGTAAGGAGTCCTTCACGGCTTTTACGCCCGATTTCGCTGACTCTCCGTGACTGCGTGTGCGTCGGGCGTGGCTTTCCTGCTACTCTCCCCGGAAATCTGAATCTCATTCACGATTGCCCGGGGTGTCGGATGCGAACACAACGCTGGTGGCGTCGCTTCGCGGGCGTAGCGCTCGTACTGGGGACGATGCTGGTGGGCGTCCAGCCCGCGGCGGCGGGCGAACCCTTTTCCTGGGGCGTGGCGACCGCCGGGTTCCAGTCGGAGGGCTCGGCGCCGACAGCAACTGGAAACGCTACGTCGACCGCAAGACTCCGGCGATCAAGGAGCCGTACGGCAACGCGGTCGACTTCCGGCATCGCTACGCCGAGGACATCGCGCGTGCCAGGGACCTGGGTGTGAAGGCGTTCCGGTTCAGCGTCGAGTGGGCCAGGATCGAGCCGCGGCAGGGCCGGCTCGACGAGGCTGAACTCGCCTACTACGACGACGTCGTCCAGCACATCCTCGACGCGGGCATGAAGCCGATGATCACCCTCGACCATTGGGTGTACCCGGGCTGGGTCGCCGATCAGGGCGGGTGGGGCGGCGACGGGATGGTCGGCGAATGGCTGGCCAACGCGCGCCGCGTCGTCGAGCGGTACCGGGGCAAGGGCGCCCAGTGGATCACGATCAACGAGCCCACTGTCTATGTGCTCAACGAAATCCGCAATGGCGGGCTGCCCTGGTTCAAGGGACTCGACATGCTCGGCAAACTCGTGGACGCGCACCGGCAAGTCTACGACCTGATCCACCGGCTCGATCCCGGCGCCAGGGTCTCCAGCAACGCGGCGTACCAGCCGCCGGTGGAGGGCCTGCTCGATCTGACCTTCGTCGACCGTGTCAAGGACAAGCTCGACTTCCTCGGCGTCGACTACTACTACGGCGCCAGTCTCGACAATTTCACCGCGATCCACGGGATCACCGGTGAGTTCTGGAAAATCACCCCGCAGCCCGACGGGATCTACTTCGTGCTGCGGTACTACGCGCGCAAATTCCCGAACTTGCCGCTCTACGTGGTGGAAAACGGGATGCCGACCGACAACGGCACGGCGCGTCCCGACGGGTACAGCCGTTCGCAGCACCTGCGTGACCACCTCTACTGGGTGCAGCGCGCAAAGGCCGACGGGATGAACGTCATCGGCTTCAACTACTGGAGCATCACCGACAACTACGAATGGGGCAGCTACCGGCCGAGGTTCGGACTGTACACAGTGGACGCGCGGACCGACCCGGCGCTGACCCGCCGGCCGACCGACGCGGTGGCCACCTTCCGCGCGCTGGTCCGCGACGGCGGGAACCCGCCGAACTACCTGCCGGTCGCGCGGCCCTCGTTCTGTTCGCTTGTGGATCCGCTGAGCAGCTGCCTGAATCCGCCCGCTTACCCCGGACCACTGGCGAGGTTACCCTGAGTCTCGTGCGCCGTACCCAGGAACAGCGCAGCGCCGCCACGCGTGCCCGGCTGCTCGAAGCCACCATCGACTGCCTGGTCGAGGAGGGCTACACCGGCACGACCACGACTCGCGTCGCCGAACGCGCCGGGGTGACCCGCGGTGCGCTGGTGCACCACTACCCGGCGAAGGCCGATCTGGTGACGGCCGCCGTGCGGCACCTCGCGACCGCACGCACCGATCTGGCACAGGCCGAACTCGAACGGCTGCGGGCCGCCGACGACCCGGTCGACGTCGGGCTCGACCTGCTCTGGTCCGTCCACAGTGGACCCCTGTTCCGGGCCACCGTCGAGCTGTGGACGGCCGCGCGGTCCGACGCCGAGCTGCGCACGCAGCTGCGGGAGGTCGAGCAGCTGGTCACCGGCGCGTTGCTGGGGTTCGTGGGCGGACTGTATCCCGAGCTCGCGGCCGATCGGGAGGTCCGGCACTGGCTCTACACCGTGATGGACGTCGTGCGCGGAATCCTGGTCAGCGAGGTTGCCGCGCCGGGGCAGGGGAGCGCGGAGGAAGCGGTGCTCGAACGCCGCTGGCAACGCGCGAAACGTCATCTGCGGCTCCTGGCCCCGTCGCTGACCATCGCGAGGACCTAGCTGTCATGCGTCCCAATGAGGTTTTCTCGGTAGGTGCGGGGGTGTGGTTTTGCTGGTGGGTGCTTTCCGGGGGGCTTGGTGGTGCGGTGAAGGGGTCCTTCACGGCACTGAGCGCTGGTAAGGGGGCCTTCGCGGCATGCGGTGGGGTTCGGGGTGTGTGTCGTGAACGCTCCGTTCGGGACGTTCATCGTCGGCATCGGAGCGTTCGCGACATCGGGCGAATGGTGTCGGCGAGCGCGCGGTAAGTCCGAGGGACGCCCTGGGTGCGTCCACCGCACCCAATGCCGCATTGGGGTGTTCGAGTGCCAGCAGAGATGACATGCGTGCAGTACTGTATGTAAATCTTGACGTCTTGACCTGCTAAAACAGGCGTCTCAAGGTCATCTCGTGCCGTCTGGGGCTTGATAAATACAGGCAAGCTTGTATCTTCTCGGGTATCGATCAGGTCGAGGACGAGGGAGTGCTGCGGTGGCGAACAAGGTCTACGTCGTCGGCGTCGGGATGACGAAGTTCGAGAAACCGGGTCGCCGAGAGGGTTGGGACTACCCGCAGATGGCCAAGGAGTCCGGCACGAAGGCGCTCGAAGACGCCGGGATCGGCTTCGAACGCGTCCAGCAGGCCTATGTCGGCTACGTCTACGGCGAGTCGACGTCCGGGCAGCGCGCGGTCTACGAACTGGGGATGACCGGGATCCCGGTGGTCAACGTGAACAACAACTGCTCCACCGGGTCGACGGCGCTTTACCTCGCGGCGGAAGCGATCCGGGGTGGCCGCGCGGACTGCGCGCTCGCGCTCGGCTTCGAGAAGATGCAGCCCGGCTCGCTCGGTTCGACCTACGACGATCGTGAGCAGCCGATGGGCCGCCACCTCCAGGCGCTGGCCGAGATCTCCGAGGTGTTGTTCCCGCCGGCGCCGTGGATGTTCGGCGCGGCGGGCCGCGAGCACATGAAGGCCTACGGCACGACCGCCGAGCATTTCGCCAAGATCGGCGAGAAGAACCATCGCCACTCGGTGAACAACCCCTACGCGCAGTTCCAGGATGTCTATACGCTGCAGGACATTCTCGATTCGCGGATGATCTACGACCCCCTGACCAAACTCCAGTGCTCGCCCACCTCGGACGGTTCGGGCGCCGCGATCCTCGCCAGTGAGTCCTTTGTGGAGGAACACGGGCTGGCGGACCAGGCGGTGGAGATCGTCGGGCAGGCGATGACCACCGACTTCCAGTCCACTTTCGACGGTACGGCGAAGAACATCATCGGCTATGACATGAACGTCCAGGCCGCGCGCCAGGTGTACGAGCAGGCCGGGCTCGGCGCGGACGACTTCCAGGTCATCGAGCTGCACGACTGCTTCTCCGCCAACGAACTCCTGCTGTACGAAGCCCTCGGGCTGTGCGCCGAGGGCGAGGCGGGCAAGCTCGTCGACTCCGGCGACACCACCTATGGCGGCAAATGGGTGGTCAACCCGTCCGGCGGCCTGATCTCCAAGGGGCATCCGCTCGGCGCGACCGGGCTCGCCCAGTGCGCCGAACTGACCTGGCAGCTGCGCGGCACCGCGGACAAACGCCAGGTGGACAACGTCACCGCCGCCCTGCAGCACAACATCGGACTCGGCGGCGCCGCCGTCGTCACCGCCTACCAGCGCGCCGAGCGCTGAACCCGAACCCCGCGAAACCAGGAGGAACGTCATGGGCCAGATCAGCGCGTCGGTCGAGCTCCCCGCCACCCCGGACAAGGTGTGGGCGGAGTTCTCCAACCCCGGCAACTTCGAGAAGTGGCTGACGATCCACACGAAGTGGAAGGGTGAGGTCCCGGCCGAGTTCTCGAAGGGCGCGCAGGCGTCCGAAGTGGTGACCATGCTCGGCATGCCGAACACCATCACCTGGACCGTCGACGAGTTCGAGGCACCGTCCAAACTGGTCATCTCCGGCACCGGGATGGCCGGGGTGAAGGTGAGTTTCCGGTTGTCGGTCGAGGCATCCGGCGCGGGATCGAAGGCGGCCATCGACGCGGAGTTCAGCGGTCAGATGATCGTCGGGGCGCTCGGCAAGGCCGTCGAGAAGGACGGCAAGAAGAACCTCGACGAGTCGCTGGAGAAGTTCAAGGCATTGGTCGGAGCCTGAGATGGCGGAGGAGCTGCGGTTCGATCCGTCCGGTTTGGACAAATGGACCGAGGAGAACCGGTTCGAGGTCACCAGGGAACGGCTGGTCGAGTACGCGAAGGCGACCAACGACCCGATCGAGCGGCATCTCGCAGGGGAGGTCGCGAGCCCGGTGTTCGCGATCGTCCCGGTGTTCCAGTCGCTGCTGGAACCCGCGCTGGAGGTCGTGCCGCCCTCGTTGTTCGGGAACGTCCTGCACGGGGAACAGGATTTCCGGTTCCACCGCCCGATCCGGCCGGGGGACAAGCTCGTCTCGCGCGGCAAGATGATCGGCTACCAGGGCCTGCCGAAGGGGACCCGTGCGACGGTCTACCTCGAAACCCGCGATGAGGACGGCGAGCTCGTCAACGAGCAGTACGTCATGTTCTTCGTCCGGGGCTTCGACACCGGTGAGGAGCGCGGAATACTCGCGCCGGAGCACAAGTTCGACGAGGCGCTGCGGGCGAACTCGGCGGCGGGCAAGGTCAGCCAGCACGTCGACGACGACCAGACGTTCCGGTACGGCCCGGCCGCGGGCGACCCGATGCCGATCCATCTCGACGAGGAAATCGCGAAGGCGTCCGGGCTGCCCGGGATCATCGCGCACGGCCTGTGCACGATGGCGTTCACCTCGTGGGCCTTGCTCACCGAGGTCGCCGGGTCCGATGTGGACAGACTGCGGCGTATCGCGGTCCGCTTCGCCAAACCGGTGCTGCCGGGTCAGGACCTGAGTACGACGATCTGGCGTGCCGGGTCCGCGGACGGTGTCACCAGCTACGCGTACGAAACCAAGGTCGGGGACACCGTGGTGATCTCCGACGGGCTCGCCGAGATCTCCGAAGGGACAAGTTGATGGGAACGCTGGACGGGCGGGTCGCGGTCATCACCGGCGCGGGCCGCGGGATCGGTCGCGAACACGCGCTGCTGTTCGCCGCCGAAGGCGCGAGCGTCGTGGTCAACGACCTCGGCGGCGGGAACGACGGCAGCGGCACGGACGCGGGCCCCGCACAGGAGGTCGTCGAGGAAATCCGTGCGGCGGGCGGGAAAGCCGTCGCCAACACCGGGAACGTCGCCGCGTGGTCCGGCGCCGCGGAGCTGGTCAGCCAGGCCGTCGACGAGTTCGGCCGCCTCGACGTGGTGGTGAACAACGCGGGCATCCTGCGCGACGCGTTCATCGCGAACATCGAGGAAGCGCAGTGGGACGCGGTGATCGCGGTGCATCTCAAGGGGCACGCGGCGGTGCTGCATCACGCGGCGGCGTACTGGAAGGCGGCGAGCAAGGCCGGCGAGCAGGTGGCCGGGGCGGTGATCAACACCGCGTCGGCGTCCGGTACGACGTTGCCCAACGCGGGACAGCTCAACTACGGCGCGGCGAAGGCGGGCATCGCGGCGATGACCCTGGTCGCGGCCGAGGAACTGGAACGCTACGGCGTCCGCGCCAACGCGATCGCGCCCATCGCGCGCACGCGGCTCACCCTGGCGACCCCGGGCATGGGCGCGATCTTCGCGCAGGAGGTGGAGGAAGGCGAGTTCGACGCGTTCTCCCCGGCCAACATCTCCCCGCTGGTGGCCTACCTGGCCACCGAGAAGTGCCCGATCACCGGCAAGGTGTTCGCGGTGCAGGGCGGGGCGATCTCGGAACTGGCGGGCTGGCACGACGTCAAGACCATCGAAACCGACGGTCCCTGGCGGATCGACGATATCGCTCGGAGGCTGCCATGAGTGACAATGGCGAAGCCCACCCATGGCAGCCGACCGGGTGCGGGTGTCCCGCAGATCACAGCCGGTTGCCATGATCGAGTGGTCCGAGACGGAACTGCTGATCCGGGACGCGATCCGGGAGTTCGTCGACAAAGAGATCCGGCCGGTGTCGGCGGAGCTGGAGAGCGGTGATCTGCCGCCGTATGACCTGATCCGGAAGTTCTTCGCCTCCTTCGGGGTCGGCGCGATGGCCGCGGAGGCATTGGAGAAGCAGTTCGCCAGGGCACGGGCGAAGGCCGCGGGCGAGACGCCGGAGAAGAGTTCCGGTGGCGGTGGGCTCGGCGGCCAGGAGTCCATGGCGCTGATCGCCGCGAGCGAGCTGGCCAGGGCGAGCCTGGGGCTCGTCGCGTCGATGGGCGTGAGCATCGGGCTCACCGCGCAGACCATCCAGGCGAAGGGCACCCTGGCGCAGCAGGAACGCTGGCTGCCAGGACTGGTCACCTTCGAGAAGGTGGGGGCGTGGGCGATCACCGAACCGGACTCCGGTTCGGACGCGTTCGGTGGCATGAAGACCTACGTCCGCCGCGACGGCGACGGGTACGTCCTCAATGGACAGAAGACGTTCATCACGAACGGGCCGTACGCGGACGTCATCGTCGTCTACGCCAAACTGGACGAGGGGGACGGCGCCGATCCGAGGGACCGCAAGGTGCTCACCTTCGTCCTGGAGTCCGGAATGGACGGTCTGACCCAGGGCAGGCCGTTCAAGAAGATGGGCATGATGTCCTCGCCCACCGGTGAGCTGTTCTTCGACAACGTGCGGCTGGAGCCGGATCGGCTGCTCGGCGAGATCGAGGAATCCCGTGGTGGGGACGGCCGGGACAGCGCGCGGGCGAGCTTCACCGCCGAGCGGATCGGCGTCGCCGCGTTGTCGCTCGGGATCATCGAGGAATGCCACCGGCTCTGCCTCGGCTACGCGAAGAGCCGCAAGCTGTGGGGCCAGGAGATCGGGCGGTTCCAGCTGATCCAGCTGAAGCTGGCGAAGATGGAGGTCGCCAGGATCAACGTGCGGAACATGGTGTTCCAGGCGATCGAGGCGACGCGGGCGGGCAAGCCGCCGACGCTCGCGGAGGCCTCGGCGATGAAGCTGTACTCGTCCGAGGCGGCCACCGAGGTCGCGATGGAGGCGGTGCAGCTCTTCGGCGGCAATGGCTACATGGCCGAGTACCAGGTCGAACGGCTGGCCAGGGACGCGAAGTCGCTGATGATCTACGCCGGGAGCAACGAGATCCAGGTGACCCACATCGCCAAGGGCCTGCTGGGCTGAGATGCCGTTAAGGCCACCTTACGGGCGTCAGACGCCCGTAAGGTGGCCTTAACGGTATGCGGGAGGCCTAGTCGCGTTCGATGAGGTGGCCGACGACGTCGGGGCCCGGGTGGGCGTGGCCGGAGCCGTCGCGGCGCAGGTCGACCTCTGGCAGCTCGACCGGATCACCGTTCTTCGCCGCGCCCGCCGGTCGCGGACCGACCCAGGCCACCACCAGCCGGGTCTCGCCCTTGAGGAACCGCTGCGCGCGGACGCCGGCCGTCGCGCGGCCCTTCGCCGGGTACTCGCTGAACGGGGTCACCTTCACGCTCGCGCCGGTGGCCGTGATGACCATCGGCTCGCCGTGCTCGTCGTCGTCGGTGCGGACGGCGCCGAAGAACACCACGTCCGCGCCCTTCGTGCCGAGGTTGATCCCGGCCATGCCGCCACCCTTGAGCCCCTGCGGACGCACGAGCGATGCGGGGTACTTCAGCAGTGCGGCCTCCGAGGACATGAACGTCAGCGTCTCGTTGCCGTCGGTGAGCCAGGTGGCGCCGACGATCTCGTCACCGTCCTTGAGCGTGATGACGTCGAACTCGTCGGACCGCACGGGCCATTCCGGCGCGCACACCTTCACCACGCCCAGCTTCGTGCCGACCGCCAGACCCGGCGAACCCGCCGCCTGCTCGCCCAGCGGCGCGATGCCGACGACCCGTTCGCCCTTCTCCAGCGGGACCAGCTCACGTGCGGCCATGCCGCCGCGCAGGGACACCGTGCCCGCCTGGTCCGGCAGCACCGGCAGCGGCAGCACGTCGGTCTTGAACGCCCGGCCCTTGCTGGTCACGAGCAGGACCTGACCGCGCGCGGTGGTGTGGACCACCGCGGACACCGCGTCGTGCTTCACCCGCCCGTTGCGCCGCCGCGCTTCCGAGGACTCCTCCGACTCGGCTGCGGTCCGCGCGACCAGCCCCGTTGCGGACAGGATCACCTGGCACGGGTCGTCGCTGACCTCCAGCGGGCCGGACGGCTTCGACGCGGCCAGCACCTCCTTGAGGTCACCGTCGATCAGCGCGGTGCGCCGCTCGGTCGGGAAGTCCTTGGCGACCTTGGCCAGTTCGTTCGACACGACCTTGCGCAGCACCGATTCGTCGTCGAGGATCTTCGACAGCTCGGCGATCTCGTCGCGCAGCCTGTCCTGTTCGGACTCCAGCTCCAGCCGGTCGTACTTGGTGAGCCTGCGCAGCGGAGTGTCCAAAATGTACTGCGCCTGGATCTCCGAGAGCTTGAACCGCTTCATCAGGCCGTCCTTCGCGGCCTGCGCGTTGTCGCTGTCGCGGATCAGCCTGATCACCTTGTCGATGTTCAGCAACGCGACGAGCAGGCCGTCGACCAGGTGCAGCCGCTCCTCGCGCTTGCGGCGGCGGTAGCGGGTGCGGCGGGTGACGACCTCGTAGCGGTGCCGCAGGAAGACCTCCAGCAGCGCCTTGAGCCCGAGTGTGCGCGGCTGGCCCTCGACGAGCACGAGGTTGTTGATACCGAAGGACTGCTCCAGCGGCGTGAGCCGGTAGAGGTCGGCGAGCAGCGCCTGCGGGTTCACCCCGACCTTGCACTCGATCACCAGCCGGGTGCCGTTCTCGCGGTCGGTCAGGTCCTTGACGTCGGCGATGCCGGTGAGCCGCTTGGACTTGTTGACCTCGTCGGTGATCTTCTCGATCACCTTCTCCGGCCCGACACCGTAGGGGAGCTCGGTGACGGTGATGGCCTGCCTGCCGCGACTCCCTTCGAGCGGCCCGGTCTCGCAGCGGGCACGCATCCGCACCACGCCGCGGCCGGTTTCGTACGCCTTGCGCACCTCGTCCAGCCCCAGCAGCGTGCCGCCGGTGGGCAGATCGGGGCCGGGCACGAACTCCATCAGCTTTTCGAGCGTGGCGTTCGGATGCGTGATCAGCCAGCGCGCCGCCGCGATGACCTCGCCCATGTTGTGCGGGATCATGTTGGTCGCCATCCCGACCGCGATCCCGGACGTGCCGTTGACCAGGAGGTTCGGGAACGCCGCCGGCAGCACGGACGGCTCCTCGAGCGAACCGTCGTAGTTGGGCCGGAAGTCGACGGTGTCCTCGTTGAGTTCCCCGACCAACTGCATCGCCTCGGGCGACATCCGTGCTTCTGTATAACGCGAAGCCGCCGGTCCATCGTCTGGGCTACCAAAGTTGCCATGCCCGTCGATCAGTGGCGCGTTGAGCGAGAAGTCCTGCGCCATGCGGACCATCGAGTCGTAGATCGCCGTATCGCCGTGCGGGTGGTACTTGCCCATTGTGTCGCCGACCACACGTGACGACTTCACATACGAGTGGGTCGGGCGATAGCCATTCTCGTGCATCGAGAACAGGATCCGGCGGTGCACCGGCTTGAGGCCGTCTCGCGCATCCGGCAGCGCACGCGCGTGGATGACCGAGTAGGCGTATTCGAGGTACGAATCCTCGATCTCGGTCTTCAACGGGTTGTCGAAGACCTGCGCGCCCGGCTGGTCGAAGGCGGCGGGGTCGACGCGGGTGGTGGGGGCCTTGCGGCGTGCCATTACTCAGAACTCCTTGGTAGCACTGGCGAATCAGGCATCGATGGCTTCGCGGTCGACCCGGTCGGAGGACTCGACGAGCCAGTTCCGGCGGGGCTCGACCTTCTCGCCCATCAGCAGTTCGAGTGCGGCCTCGGCGGCTTCGGCGTCCTCGATGGTGATCCGGCGGACCGCCCGGGTGGCCGGGTTCATCGTGGTCTCCCACAGCTCGTCGGCGTCCATCTCGCCGAGACCCTTGAACCGGGGAACCGGCGTGACGATCTGCTTGCCCGCCGCTTCCAGTTCGGCGTACTTCGCCTCCATCTCCCGCTGGGTGAAGGTGAAGTGGGTTTCCGGGTTGCGGCCCTTGGTGATCAGCTTGTGCAGCGGCGGCATCGCCGCGTACAGCCTGCCGTCCTCGATCACCGGCCGCATGTACTTGGCGAACAGCGTGATCAGCAGCGTCCGGATGTGCGAGCCGTCGACGTCCGCGTCGGCCATCAGGATGACGCGGCCGTAACGCATGGTGGACAGGTCGAACGTGCGCCCGCTGCCCGCGCCGAGTACCTGCACGATCGACGCGATCTCGGCGTTCTTCAGCGTGTCGCCGAGGCTCGCCTTCTGCACGTTGAGGATCTTGCCGCGCAGCGGCAGCAGCGCCTGGTACTCCGACACCCGCGCCATGCGCGCCGAGCCAAGGGCGCTGTCGCCTTCCACGAGAAACAGCTCGCTGCGGGAGACGCCGGTGGTGCGGCAGTCGACCAGCTTCGGCGGCATGGCCGCGCCCTCCAGCGCGGTCTTGCGGCGGGCGGCGTCCTTCTGCTGCTTCTGGGTGAGCCGGACGCGGGCGGCGTCGACGACCTTCTGCAGCACGATCTTGGCCTCGGACTTGGTCTTGCGATCCTCGGTCCACGCCTTGACGTGCTTGTCGACGATGCCCTGGATGACGCGGGTGATCCCGGCGGTGGACAGCTCGTCCTTGGTCTGCGAGGTGAACTGCGGTTCGGGCAGCCGGACGTGGATCACGGCGGTCATGCCCTCGAGCACGTCCTCGATGGTCGGCATGTCCTCCTTGGGCTTGAGCAGCCCTCGGGTCTTGCCGATCGCCTCCTGCAGCGCCTTGAGCATCGCGCGGTCGAACCCGCGCCGGTGGGTGCCGCCGTGCACGTTGCGGATGGTGTTGGTGAAGCACTCGACCGTGCGCTCGTAGCCGGTGCCCCAGCGGAGCGCGACCTCGACCTCGGCGTGACGCTCCACATTGGACTGCATGACGCCGCTGGCGTCGGCGGCGTTCTCCTTGTAGGTGCCTTCGCCGCTGATCAGCAGGGTGCCGCAGACCGGCTTGTCCCCGGCGGGGGCCAGGAAGTCGACCATGTCCTTGACGCCGTGGGGGAAGTGGAAGGTCTCCTCGCTGATCGCGTCGTCCACCGCGGTGCGCAGCACGTAGGTGACGCCGGGGACGAGGAACGCGGTGTTGCGCAGCTTCGCGCGCACGGCTTCGACGTCGAGGGCGGCGCCGGTCTCGAAGTAGCGGGCGTCGTACCAGTAGCGGATCGACGTGCCGCTGCGTTCGCCGCGCTTCATCCTGCCCGTGACGCCGAGCCCGGAGCGGCGGGTGAACTTCGCCTTCGGCCCCGGCCCGTCGAAGGTGCCCGGCACGCCGTGCGCGAACGACATCTCGTGCACCTTGCCGTTCTGCTTCACGGTGACGTCGAAGCGGTGCGACAGGGCGTTGACCGCCGACGCGCCGACGCCGTGCAGGCCGCCGGAGGTCTTGTAGCCGGATCCGCCGAACTTGCCGCCCGCGTGCAGCCTGGTCAGCACCAGCTCGACACCGGACAGACCGGACTTCGCGTGCACCCCGGTGGGGATGCCGCGGCCGTCGTCGTCGACCTGCACGCTGCCGTCGGCGTGCAGGGTCACCACGACGCGGGTGGCGTGCCCGGCCACGCCCTCGTCGGTGGAGTTGTCCACCACCTCGGAGAACAGGTGGTTGATACCGCGGCTGTCGGTGGAGCCGATGTACATCCCCGGACGCTTGCGGACCGCTTCCAGTCCTTCGAGATGCGTGAGGTCGTCGGCCCCGTACAAGGTCTCAGCAGTCACAGGGGTCGCTCTCCCGGATCGTGGCTCGCGAACGTTGTTCGGGGGGTGGTGCCCGGCGGGACACCGTAACGCAGGATATCCGCCGACCCCGACAGCTTTCGCGCACTCGGCCCCTGGAGTGGCGCGTCAGGCAGGGGAGAGCCCGTGCCGGGCGGGGCGGAGGGGGCCGCCGGGAGGGGTACCGAGGGGGTGTGGGCACACTCGGCACGACGAAAGTCCGGGATCAATCCAGAAGGTGTTACGAAACTTGTTCATGTTTGGTTGAACACGTCTTTGTGCGCTTTCATGTGAATTTCACAGACACTCCCGGGTGATGATCATGGCGCCGGTAATCGGCAGGGGGAAAGGGGACGTCTGACGTGTTCGGGGCCGTCATGTTCGCGGATTGGTCGAATGGTGCGAAACCGGCGAGTTCTTGGCTGGTAGGAAAATCACGACATGCCGTCAGCGCAGCGTGCAAGGATGTTCTCGTAGTTTGAGAAGAGTTTGCCTGGAGTGCTTGGCTGCCAGGACGAATCTGTGGTTGGCTGACTGTAACGCCTTCGTATGAAATCGCCGACATCCGTGTAGTCAATCCGATGACGGCGACTTGACCGTGGCTAAGGGGATTTTCGTGCTTTATTTCTATGAGTTTCCTGTGGGCGTGGCGTGACGACACTGGAGACCATCGCCGGGGCGCGCGGTGCCGCCACCCCGGCTCGGGAACGACGTCTGCATCACGTGTTCGAGGCCACTGCGGACCGGGTACCGGGGGCGATCGCTGTGGAGCACGAGGAGGATGCGCTGAGTTACGCCGGGCTGGACGCCCGCGCGAACCGGCTCGCTCACGTGCTGCGCGGGAGGGGTGTCGCGGGCGGGTGCCGGGTGGCGATTCTGCTGCGGAGGGGGTTCGACACCTACGCGGCGTTGCTGGCGGTGGGTAAGGCGGGTGCGGCGTTCGTGCCGATCGACCCGGCCTCGCCGCCGGACCGGGTGGCCTACATCGCCGGTGACTCCGCGGTGGATCTGCTGATCACCTCGTCCGAGCTGGCGGAGAACGCCGGCGACGCCACGGCGGCAGGCGTCGAGCTGCTCGTGCTCGACCTCGCCGCCGACGAGCTGGCCGCCGCGCCGGACATCCGCCCGGAGCCCGATCCGGGTGAGGATCCGGCCGCCTATGTGATCTACACCTCCGGCTCCAGCGGCAGGCCGAAGGGGGTGGAGGTCGGGCAGTCGAGCATCTGCAACTTCCTCGACGTCGTCCCGGCGGTGTATGACGTGCGGCCGGAAGACCGGGTGTACCAGGGCATGACGATCTCGTTCGACTTCTCGATCGAGGAGATCTGGCCGACCTGGGCGGTCGGCGCCACGCTGGTGGCGGGTCCGACGGACTCGCGCAGGCTCGGCGCCGAACTCGCGGACTTCCTCGAGGACAAGCGGATCACCACGCTCTACTGCGTTCCGACGCTGCTGGCGACCCTGCCGCGTGAGCTGCCGGGCATCCGCAAGCTGCTCGTCGGCGGCGAGGCCTGTCCGCAGCAGCTCGTCGAGCGCTGGGCCAAGCCCTACCGGCGGATCCTCAACACCTATGGCCCGACCGAGGCCACCGTGACCGCGACCTGGGGCGAGCTGCTGCCGGGCAGGCCGGTGACGATCGGGAAACCACTGCCCACCTACTCGGCGCTGATCCTCGGCGAAGACCGGAACCCGGTCCCCTTCGGCGAGGTCGGCGAAATCTGCCTCGGCGGACCCGGCGTCGCCCGCGGGTACGTGGGACGTCCCGAGCTGACCGCCGACAAGTTCTTCCCGCATCCGCTCGCGCGCGACGGCGGCAGGCTGTACCGCACGGGCGACCTCGGCCGCTATACCGAAGACGGGGAAATCGAATACCTGGGCCGCGCGGACGCCGAGGTCAAGATCCGGGGCTACCGCGTCGATCTCGGCGAGATCGAGAGTGTGCTGCTCGCCGACCCCGCGGTGGCCGAGGCGGTGGTCGCGTTGATCGCCCCGCCGGAACCGGCCGACGCCGCCAAGGAACTCGTCGGCTACATCGTCCGTGGTGAGGAAGGTGCCGGGGAGAGCCGCGAGGAACTCGTCCACCGCCTGCACGAGGACATGCGGAAACGGTTGCCCGCCTACATGGTGCCCGCCTACCTCGACGAACTGCCCGGGCTGCCGATGATGCCCAGTGGCAAGGTCGACCGGCCGAAACTGCCGTTTCCCCAGTGCAAGCGGCTCACCGCGAGCACCGGCCCGGTGGTCGAGGCCGAGGGCGAGCTGGAAACCCGCGTCCGGGCGGCGTGGGCCGGGGTGTTCGGGCTGGAACCGGAGCAGCTTTCGGTCGAGGCGGACTTCTTCGCCGATCTCGGCGGGCATTCGCTGCTGGCCGCCCAGGTCGTCTCGAAGCTGCGCTCGATGGAGATCGGTGCTTCGGTGGCGGTGCGGGATCTGTACGCCAACCCGACCGTGCGCGCGTTGTCCGCGCAGCTGGGGGCGGCCGAGCAGGTCGGCACGGCGGCGCCGCGCCCGGCGCCGATCCGGCACAGCGGACGGCGGATCGCCGCGGCGGGCGGGGCCCAGCTCGTCGCGATCTACCTGCTCCTGCTGGTCATCTGCCTGCCAGTGTCCTATGTGTACACCCAGAACGACGGCCAGGTCTCGGTCCGCGTGCTGGTGCAGCTGCTGGTCGCCATCCTGGTCAGCTATCTCGGCGTGCGCTGGATCGTGCCGCCGCTGGTGGCGCGCCCGCTTTCCCTCGGTATCAAACCGGGCCGGTACCGGTTGTGGGGGCCCACGTACCTGCGGCTGTGGACGCTGGACATGTTGCTGGCGATCGGCCCGCTCCCGGTGTTGTCCGGATCCCCGATGATGGCGCTCTACCTGCGGGTTCTCGGTGCGCGGGTGGGCAGGCACAGCACCATCGCGACCAGTTCGGTGAGCCTGCCCTCGATGGTCCACATCGGACACGACGTCTCCCTCGGCTACGGCGCGGTGCTGCGGCCGTGGCGGGTCGAGGACGGCTGGGTGACGGTCGCCCCGATCACCATTGCCGACGGTGCCTTCGTCGGGGCGAACGCCGTGCTGGAACCCGGCACCACCGTCGGCGAATGGGCCGCGGTCGGGGAGCAGTCGGTGCTGGGGCAGGAGGAGATCGTCCCGGCGGGTGACCGCTGGTCCGGGTCTCCCGCGCAGCCGACGACGTCGCTGGAGCCCGCGGCCGAGGTGATGCTCGACGCGCGCGGCGACATGGGCGGCTGGAGGCCGCGGCACCTCGGTGCCGCGGTGCTCGGGCTGATCTGGCTGGAGTTCCTGGCGATCGCGATGATCGTGCCGGGTGTCGCGCTGGTGTGGTGGGCGCTGCTGGGCTGGGGCGTGCTGGCAGGGGTGCTCGCGACGATCTTCGCCGGGCCGGTGTTCGTGCTGACCGTGTGTGTGGTCGTGGCGCTGGGCAAGCGGATGGTGCTGCGGACGGCGCCGGTCGGGGTTTTCCCGGTGCGCTCGATGCTCGGCGTGCGGAAGTGGATCTCCGACAAGCTGCTGGAGATGAGCCTGACGTTCACGAACTCGCTGTACGCCACGCTCTACACGGTGCCCTGGCTGCGGCTGCTCGGGGCGCGGGTCGGGGATCGCGCCGAGGTGTCGACCGCGGGCCACATCGACCCGGATCTGCTGACGCTGGGCAAGGAGAGCTTCGTCGCGGACATGGCCAGCGTCGGCTGCGCGACGTTCGCCAACGGCCGGATCGCGTTGCTGCCGACCGAGATCGGCAGCCGCGCGTTCGTCGGCAACGCGGCGTTCGTCCCGGCCGGGTCGAGCATGGGTGACGGCTCGCTGGTCGGGGTCAGCACGGTGCCGCCGTACGACGGGGTCCCGGACGACACGTCGTGGCTGGGCTCGCCCGCCATCCACCTGCCCCAGCGGCAGGACAGCGGGAACTTCGCCGAGGACCAGACGTTCTCGCCGCCGCGCAAGGTGGTGGCACACCGGCTGATGATCGAGTTCTTCCGCGCGACGCTGCCAGCGACCGTGCTCGGCCTGAGCTTCTATCTCTACCTGACGATCCTGTCGGATCTGGCGCAGGGCAACTACCTCTACATTCCCGCGCTGGTGTCGCCGCTGGTCGCGATCGCCGTCGGCCTGGCGACCATCGGGTACTGCGCGGCGACGAAACGGAATCTGGTCGGTGTGTACCGGCCGCGGGTGGAGCCGTTGTGGAGCAAGTTCGTGCGCTACGCGGAATTCACCACCGGGTTGTACGAGGCGGCCGCGGTGCCCGCCGGGGTCGGCATGCTCGTCGGGACACCGTTCCTGCCGCCGATCCTGCGCTGGTTCGGCGCGGACATCGGCCGCCGGACCTGGATCGGGACCACTTATCTCACCGAGTTCGACCTGGTCCGCGTCCGCGACGACGCGACCGTCGGCACGGAGAGTTCCCTGCAAACACACTTGTTCGAGGACCGGGTGATGAAGATGTCGTACGTGACCGTGGAAGCCGGCGCGACCATCGGGACCCGCGCGATCGTGCTCTACGACGCCGTCGTGGGCAAGGAAACCTCACTGGGGTCGTTGTCGCTGCTGATGAAGGGCGAGCAACTGCCGGACGGGACACGATGGCGCGGCATCCCCGCCCAAGGCGTCGTCACGATGGCCGAGGCAGGTGCTTCGTGAGCAAGCCATTGGCGCTGGTGTATCGCGGCCCGGCGACGACGGAGGGCTGCCCGGAGGCGGTCGCGGAGTTGTTGCGGTCGAGCAGGCACGGCTTCCGGGTCCAGTACGCCGGGCCCGGCGGGGACGTCCCGCTGAAGCGCAAATCGCTGGAGGAGGCGGCGCTCTACGCCCAGCCGGGCGGCGGGACGCTGGAGGACTCCTATCCGCATCTGAAGAACCGGCGCGAGGTGATTCGCGACTTCGTCTCCGAAGGCGGCGCGTATCTCGGATTCTGCCTCGGCGGCTATCTCGCCGGTGCGACACCGGGTTTCGGCCTGCTGCCGGGCGACACCGACCAGTACATCGAATCCGACGGCGCGACTGTCGAGCACGACGGCAACACGCTGGTGAAGGTGCGCTGGGGGATGTTCCGCCGTCGCAAGCTGTTCTTCCAGGACGGGCCGTACTTCTGGCTCAAGGACGGCGCGAAGGCCAACGTGGTCGCCCGGTACTCCAACGGCGAGATCGCGGCGGTCGTGACGCCGTTCGGCTCAGGCAAGGTCGGCGTCGTCGGCCCGCATCCGGAGGCGACCCGCGACTGGTTCACCGACGCCGGGCTCTCGGTGCCGTGGCGTTCGGGCACGAAACTCGGGCAGGCGCTCGTCGACGCGGTGATGGCGCGGTGAGCGAACGGAAACGGCTGGTCGCGATCGACGCGACCCGCGGGATCGCGCTCGTCGGCATGATGGCCGTGCACTCGCTGTACGAATCGACCGAGTCCGGCGCGCCGACACTGTCGTTCACGATCTTCGGCGGCCGGGCCGCGGCGGCGTTCGCTGTCCTGGCCGGCGTGACGATCGCGTTCCTGACCGGACGCCGCCGGGTGGGCGCCGCCGACGCGCGCGGCCAGATCGCGGCGCTCGTGACCCGCGCGCTGGCGATCGCGGTCGTCGGGCTCGTGCTCGGCTACACCGACGCGTCGATCGCCGCGGTGATCCTGCCCTACTACGGCGTGATGTTCCTGCTCGCGATTCCGCTGGTGTTCCTGCCGACGTGGCTGGTCGGGGTCGTCGGCGCCGCGCTCGCGGGCGGCGTTCCGGTGCTGATGCACTACTGGCTGCCGCATCTGCCGAAGCCGACGCTGCTCAATCCGACCTGGAGCTACCTCTTCGAGCATCCGCTCTCGCTGCTGTCCGAGCTGACGCTCACCGGCGAATACCCGGCGCTGTCGTGGTTGCCGTATCTGGCCGCGGGGATCGTGATCGGCAGGCTGAAGCTGTCGAGCGTGAAGGTCGCGGCCGCGCTGCTGACGTCCGGGGTGGTGATGGCGGTGAGCGCGGCGGTGGTGTCCTCGCTGCTGCTCAACCGCTGGGGCGGACTGCTGCACATCTGGCTGGCGCAGAAGGAAAGCTTCCTGACGACGGCGGAAACGGCGGACGTGCTGCGCTTCGGCGCGGACGGCACGGTGCCGCCGGAATCGTGGTGGTGGCTCGCGGTGGACTCCCCGCACACCAGTACCCCGCCGGATCTGGTCGGCACGACGGGCACGGCGGTCGCGCTGCTCGGCGCGTTGCTGCTGCTGGGACACGTCACGCAACGGCACGTCCGGCGCGTCGTGCGGATCGTGCTGGCGCCGCTGGCCGCGGCGGGAAGCATGACGCTGACGCTGTACACCGTGCACGTCATGTTCATCAACTCCGACTACGACACCTACGACGCCGTGGTCGGGTACTTCCTCCAGGTGTGCGCGGTGCTCCTGATCGGCCTCGCCTGGCGGGCCACGGCGGGCAAGGGACCGTTGGAGGCGCTCGTCTCGTTCCTGTGCACCCGGGTACGTCGTCTGGTCACCCGGTCTTCGGGCCCTCGCGTGCCCGACGGCCCGCCGCCGCCGATCAACGCGGTGACCGTCCTCCGCGTTCCCGAACCGGCCAAGTCACCCGACCGGTAGTTCCGCGCATGACGGGACCGGGGATCACGGGATGTTATGGCGAAATGGGATTAGTGCGGCGGTAACGGCGGTCAATACGCTCCACCGAGACGACGACGAGAGCGGCGGCCCCGGTCCCCCCAGCGCACGTCCGCTCGGAAACCGAGGTCCCCGTGAGCCGCATCCGTGTCCTGTCCCTGGCGACAGTGCTCCTCGCGCTGGCGCCGATGGCGGGAACCGCCGCCGCAGCAACACCTGTCCCGGAACCCGCCGCGCCGTACTGCTACGAGGAACCGTCGAATCCCACCGCGGACGTGAGTGATCTCAGGGCGAGGTTCTCCGCCTCGAACTGGATGCCGACCCTCCAGGCCGTGTACCAGCGGCGCTGGCCCAGCGGGCAGGCACTGGCGGTCGCGCAGGCCAAGGACAAGTACTGGGACCAGTTCGTCCAGAAGAACAGCTTCGAGTCGTTCGCCGAGTCGATGATGGTGGCCATCCACGAGGAAACCCACATGTGGGACCTCGACGGGGCGCGGACCACGTGGAACCAGTACACCGCGGCCTGGATCAACGCCTCCCGGCAGGACCTGAAGATCCCGCTGCACGACGGCTTCCCCCGCAAGGAGATCCTGCCGCTGATCAAGGATCGGCTCAGCGACTCCATGGACGGCATCTACCTGCGTGACAGCACCCAGGGCAGCTATCACCTCCAGGGCGTGACGGCGGAACTGAACGCCGGGCTGACCGGACTGCCCGCGGTGACCGTGCTGCAGGAGTACATCAAGGGTGTCGGGGCCAGCAACGCCCGCGACATCGTCGCCACCAACCTGCGGTACCTGCTGCTCTACCTGCGAGTGGCCAAGGACAAGCACCCCGCGTACTGGACCCAGATCAAGAACGAGCCGAAGCTGCGCGAGCTGGTCCTGACCCAGTTCCTGCGGTCGGCCTACTGGCTGGAGAAGTCGGCGCCCTACACCGGCAAGCTGGGCAGCCCCGACGCCGACAAGATCACCGCGACCAACTACGCCCCGGAGAACCTCGCGATCCTGCAGGAGTTCACCGGCGCGAAGGTCCGCACCGACGCCCAGAAGAACTGCACCGCCTGATCGCGGCCGGGGCCGGTCCCGGTGACCGGCCCCACGCTCCGGAATATCTCTTGCGCGATTACAGTTGAGCGCTCAAGTAGATGGAAGGAGCGGGTCATGCAGTTCGGGATCTTCACGGTGGGCGACGTCACGACCGACCCGGCCACCGGCACCACACCCTCGGAGCACGAGCGGATCAAGGCGATGGTCCGCATCGCGCTCAAGGCCGAGGAGATCGGCCTCGACGTCTTCGCCACCGGTGAGCACCACAATCCGCCGTTCGTGCCGTCCTCGCCGACGACGATGCTCGGCTACATCGCGGCACGGACCGAGAAGATCGTCCTCTCCACCTCGACCACGCTGATCACCACGAACGACCCGGTGAAGATCGCCGAGGACTTCGCGATGCTCCAGCACCTGGCCGACGGCCGCGTCGACCTGATGATGGGCCGCGGCAACACCGGGCCGGTCTACCCCTGGTTCGGCCAGGACATCCGGCAGGGCATCCCGCTGGCCATCGAGAACTACCACCTGCTGCACCGGTTGTGGCGCGAGGACGTCGTCGACTGGTCCGGCAAGTTCCGCACGCCGCTGCAGGGCTTCACCTCGACGCCGCGGCCGCTCGACGACGTGCCGCCGTTCGTCTGGCACGGGTCGATCCGCAGCCCGGAGATCGCCGAGCAGGCCGCCTACTACGGCGACGGCTTCTTCGCCAACCACATCTTCTGGCCGAAGGAGCACTTCCAGCGCCTGATCGAGCTCTACCGCGAGCGGTACGAGCACTACGGGCACGGCAAGGCCGACCAGGCGATCGTCGGGCTCGGCGGGCAGCTGTTCATGCGGCCCAACTCCCAGGACGCGGTGCGCGAGTTCCGGCCGTACTTCGACAACGCGCCGGTGTACGGGCACGGGCCGTCGCTGGAGGAGTTCACCGAGCAGACGCCGCTGACCGTCGGCAGCCCGCAGCAGGTGATCGACAAGACGCTGAGCTTCCGCGAGCACTTCGGCGACTACCAGCGCCAGCTGTTCCTGATGGACCACGCCGGCCTCCCGCTCGACACCGTGCTGGAACAGCTCGACCTGCTCGGCGAGCACGTGCTTCCGGTGCTGCGCAAGGAGTTCGACGCCCGGCGCCCGGAGCACGTCCCCGAGGCGCCGACGCACGCCTCGCTCAAGGCCGCGCGCGAAGCCGAAAAGGCACTGGCGTAACTCGGAAAGAGGTCAAGTCATGACACGCACACTCGCTGTGGTCACCGCCGGGCTCAGCCAGCCCTCGTCGAGCAGGCTGCTCGCGGACCGGCTCGCCGCCGCGACGGTGACCACGCTGGGCGAGGCCGCCGTCGAGGTGATCGAACTCCGCGATTTCGCCGTCGACGTCACGAACAACCTGCTCACCGGCTTTCCCAGCCCGAAACTACGGGCCGCGATCGACACGGTGGAGCGGGCCGACGGGCTGATCGTGGTCACACCGGTGTTCACCGCGTCGTATAGCGGTCTGTTCAAATCCTTCTTCGACGTCCTCGACCAGGTTGTGCTCGAAGGCAAGCCGGTGCTGCTCGGTGCGACAGGTGGTACCGAACGGCATTCGCTGGTGCTCGATCTCCAGCTGCGGCCGTTGTTCGGCTACCTGCGCGCGACTCCGGCGCCGACCGGGGTGTACGCGGCGTCGTCGGATTGGGGCGGCGGGGACGCGCTCGGCGCGTTGCAGAAGCGGGTCGAACGCGCGGGCGGCGAACTCGCGGCGATGGTGGCCGGACGCTCGCCCACCGCAGGTCAGACCACGGAGCCGTTCGCGTCCGTGCCCTTCGAACAGCTACTCGCCGGGACGGACGGGCAGTAGTCTGGCGGGGTGCGGACCCTGGTGCTCGGCGGCTACGGCGCGGTAGGCGCGCACATCGTCGCCGAGCTGGGGCGGGAGACGTTCGTGGCGGGGCGCGATCCCGTCCGCGCCGACATCGCCGTCGACCTCACCGACGACATCTCCTACCGCGCCGCGCTGACCGCGATCCCCGAAGTCGACGTCGTGGTGAACGCGAGCGGCGCGGAGGACGTCCGGCTGGCCATCCTCGCCACCGACGCCGGGATGTCCTTTGTGGACATAACGGCGTCGACGGCGTACGTGGCCGAACTGGAGCGGCTCGTCCCGGCCTCGCCGGTCGTCGTGGGTGTGGGGATCGCACCGGGACTGACCGGATTGCTCGCCGCCGCGGCCCATCAGGCCGTGCCAGGCCCGATCGATCTCGCCGTGCTGCTGGGCGCGGGCGAGCGGCACGGCGTGGCCGCCACCGCGTGGACCTACGATCTGCTCGGCCGCCGGTTCGCCGACCCCGGCGGTGGCAGCGTCCGCAACTTCACCCGGCCGAAGGCGTTCACACTGCCCGGCTTCGGCAGGCGGCGGCTCTACCGCGCGGACTTCTCCGATCAGCACACGCTCACCGCGGAATTCGGCGTCCCGGTGCGGACTTACTTCGGTCTCGACTCCCGGCTGGCGACCTCCGGCCTGGCGGCGCTGACCTGGATTCCGCCACTGGGACGGCTGAAAGCCTTGCGGGGCGCGCACTTCCCGGGCAGTGACCGCTGGCTGGCGCTGGCGAGGGCGGCGGACGGCCGGACGCGCTGGGCGGCCGGACGCTCCCAAGCGCGGGGCACCGGCGTCATCGCGGCGGCGACGGCGCGGGCCGCCATGGACCTGCCGCCGGGTGTGCATCACGGACATCGGGTGCTGAGCCTCGACACGGTGCCCGACCGCGTCATCGAACTCGGCTAGACCGGTGCGGCTCCGTGCGAGCCGCACCGGTTTCCCCGCTACTTGTACCAAAGTTCGTAGTAGCCGGTCGGGTTTTTCCAGCAGTAGGCGCCGGCGTGCCCGGCGGCCTGGGCGCCGGTCGCGGCCACGTTGCACGCGAATTCGGAGGTGTACCAGTACCCCGACCACGTGTCGGCCGAGGCGGGAGCCGCGGTGGCCACGAGCGCGCCGAACCCCAGTAGCCCGGCGACGATCAGCTTCTTCATCAACGATCTCCTCCAGTTCCGGCGGGCGTCGGGGCCCGGCCGTGGTCAGTCTTCGGCACGACCACGAGCGAGACCAGTTTCCGGCACCGGCATTGCCCGACCTTCGACCGGAAACTGCCCGGATGACCCGGCCGGGCAGCGAAGTCGTCCACAGTGGACTGTCCGGGTACTCAGTGAGCGGGCACCGGGCGCGGCGTCCACGGATGCGCGCGAATCAACGCGGACAGCGCCGCGACCGGGCCGTGGGTGAGCGGGCGGCGGCTGCTCAGCCCGAACACCACACTGCCGGGGTCCGGGAGCGGAGCGGCCGGAACGGCCATGCCGTGCGGCACCATCGACGTGGCGAAGAGACCGACGCCGAGTCCGGCGAGCACGGCGGCGCGCAGGCCGTTGAGATGAGTGCAGGTGCACGCGATACGCCAGCGGAAACCATTGCGCCGCAAGGTGTCCAGCGCACGCGCCCGGGTGATGCTCGGCTCCGGGTAGACCACGAGGGGCACAGGTTCGCCCGGGTCGAGACAGAGCCCGGGAGCCCCGGCCCAGGACAGCGAGTCCGACCACACCGGCAGGTCGGCGGAATCGTCGGGACCGCGTTTGGCGAAGGTCAGATCCAGTTTTCCCTCGGTGAGGCGGTCGTGCAGCACGCCGCTGAGCTCCACGGTCAGTTCGAGGTCGACCAGCGGGTGGTCGCCACGGAACCGGCGGAGCAGCTCGGGCAGCCGTGACAGCACGAGGTCCTCGCAGACCCCGAGCCGGATCCGGCCACGGGGCTCCGGCCGGGCGAAGTACCGGATCGCCCGATCCTGCTGGTCCAGGATGTCGCGGGCGAAACCGGTCATGGCCTCGCCGTCGCCGGTGAGCGCGACCCGGTGCGTGTCGCGGACGAACAGCTCGCGGCCCAGCAGCGATTCCAGCCGCCGCACGTGCTGGCTGACCGTGGACTGGCCCAGCCCCAGCCTGCGCGCCGCCTCGCTGAACCCGCCGGAATCCGCGACGGCGAGGAACGTCCTCAACAGCACCGGATCGATCACCATTCCGGCTTACCACCATCAGTGTCCGTCTGGACACGAAGTGTGCGTGGAGCCACTGCTACTTTCGCTTGGTGATCACCACCGGCTCGATTTTTGTCGGAATTGCCTTGAATGCCGATTCGGGGACGCCGAATGTGGCCGCGAGCACGTCCCGCGGGAGCGAGTTCAGCGTGCCGACGATGCCGATGTCGTCGCTGGGCTCGCCGACGCTGGTGTTGAAGATGACCAGCACGTCGAGCCCCTGCGTCTTGCTGGCGTTCTCGAAATAGTGAAAGAAACCCTGCGGCGCGAAAACGAGGTCGCCCTGCTTGGCCGTGAAAGCGGAGTTGTGATAACTCCCGTCCCCGTGGGTGCCCAGCATCGTCCATTTCGCCGTGCCGGAAAGGATGTAGTTCAGCTCCCACGCGGACGGGTGCCAATGCGGCTCGCGAATTCCGCCGACGTCGAGGTGGACGAGGTAGACGGATCCCTTCTGGTCCTCGGTGAGCACCGGGAAGGTGTCCTTGTTGGCGCCGCGCAGCGTGCCGCCGTCGAAGGTCATCGGCGCGGTCTTGCTCAGCGAGAACAGGAACGGCGACGCGCCGCCGTTCGCC
>NZ_JBHYJW010000089.1:0-29197 GCF_042741125.1 Amycolatopsis sp. NPDC058986
CCTCTACGCCATGCTCCGCAACCACACCTACTACCGCCACCCCGAACCCACCACCGCCCCAGCCGCGGCTTGACAACCACATAGGGACACCCCCCCCCCGGTGCACCCGACGCACCCAGGGACGCCCTCGTCGCACCTCGGCGGTGAGTCCGGGACCAGGCCGCTCAGCCGAGCAGCGCGTCGGTGCGCTGCGCGCCGTCGGAATGCCAGCCAGGGTACCGGTACCGCGTGAGCAGCAGCTCCCGCTGTTTGTCCACTTCGGACTGTGCCGGTGGCCGGGGCACCAGCGGGCCGAACACCGCCGAGGCCGCGTCGCGGACGGCGGCCTCGACCGTGGCGAGACCGGGCCGCAGTCCGTGTTCGGCCAGTGACGCGACCGGGCTGCGATGGGAATCCAGCGGACGCGGGTCCGGCGGTGGCCCGGTGAGGTAGGCGCCGACCCGGTCCGCGGCCGTGTCGACGAGCAGGGTCGAATGCGCGAGCAAGCCCGTCTTCGTGCGGAATACGGCGAAACCGCAGAGCTTCGCCTCGCCGACGAACAACCCGCGCTCCCCGATCCTCGCGGGCAGCCCGAGACGCTCGACGGCGGCGCGCATCACGGCGCCGATCGCTTCGAGCGGCCGCTGCGCCGGGTCGGGCAGCACGAGCGTCACGTTGAGATTGCCCGGGTCGTGGAACACCGTCCCGCCACCGCTGGCGCGGCGCAGCACCGGAATCCCGTCCCGCTCGCAGGCCTCGAGCCGGACCTCGCGCGCGAGCTTCTGCCCGCGTCCGACCACGACACACGCCGGATTGCGCCAGAGCCACAGCACCGGCGCCTCCTGCGCGACCCGCAGCAGGGCCTCGTCGAAAGCCAGGTTCTCGGCCGGATCCGCGAAGTCTGCCCGCACATCCGACCCGGGGTTCAAAGTGCTTTCAGCTCCTCGACGATCTCGCCCACCGAGGACTTCGCGTCCCCGAAGAGCATGCTGGTCTTGGGATCGTAGAACAGGTCGTTGTCGATCCCGGCGAAGCCCGAGCTCATGCCGCGCTTGAGCACGATGATCGAACGGCTCTCGCTGACCTTGAGGATCGGCATCCCGTAGATCGGCGAGCCGGGGTCGGTCTCCGCGGCCGGGTTGGTCACGTCGTTGGCACCGATCACCAGCGCGACGTCGGTCTGCGCGAACTCGGAGTTGATCTCGTCCATCTCGCGCAGCTGCTCGTAGGGCACGTCGGCCTCTGCGAGCAGGACGTTCATGTGCCCCGGCATCCGGCCCGCCACCGGATGGATCGCGTAGGCGACAGTGATTCCCTTGGCCTCCAGCAGTTTCGCCATCTCCCGCACCGCGTGCTGGGCCTGCGCGACCGCCATGCCGTAGCCCGGCACGACGACCACCTTGTTCGCGTACGCCATCTGGATCGCGGTGTCGGCGGCGCTGGTACTGCGCACCGGGCGCTGTTCCCCGGACCCGCCGCCGGAGGCGACGGCGGTGCCGCCGCCGAAGCCGCCCGCGACGATCGCCGGGATGGACCGGTTCATCGCCTTGGCCATCAGGTTGGTCAGGATCGAACCGGACGCGCCGACGATCATGCCCGCCACGATGAGCGCGGTGTTGGACAGCGCGAGCCCCATCGCCGCGGCCGAAAGCCCGGTGAACGCGTTGAGCAGCGAGATGACCACGGGCATGTCGGCACCGCCGATCGGCAGTACCACGGTGAGGCCGAGCACGGCCGCGGCCAGCAGCAGCCCGATCATCAGGATCTCGGCGTCCCCGCCGGAGGCGATCCACACCGCGCAGCCGACCGCGACGATCAGCAGGAGCAGGTTGACCGGCTGCTGCGCCTTGCCCATGGTGACCGGCTTGCCGGAGATCAGCTCCTGCAGCTTGCCGAACGCGATCAGCGAGCCCCAGAAGGAGATCGAGCCGATCAGCGCGGCGAAAAGCGAGGCGATCGCGACGTACGCCGGTTCGTGCGCGTAGCCGTCGGTGGTGCGGAATTCGACCCAGGCGATGAGCGCGACCGCGCCACCGCCGACGCCGTTGAACAACGCCACCATCTGCGGCATCGCGGTCATCTTGACCTGGCGCGCGGACGGCACCCCGACCAGCACGCCGATACCGACGCCGAGCACGATCAGCAGCCAGTTGCCCATGCCGGGGGTGAGCAGGGTCGCGATCACCGCGATGCCCATGCCCGTGGCGGCGATCCAGTTGCCGCGCACCGCGGTCCGGGGCCCGGTGAGCCCCATCAGGCCGTAGATGAACAGCGCGAAGGCGATGATGTAGAGGACGGCGATGAGCTCGGTCACTGGTCGCCCTCCTTCTTGTCCGCCTCGGGCTTCTTGCCCTTGAACATGGCGAGCATCCGGTCGGTGACCAGGAACCCGCCGACGACGTTGATCGTGCCGAAGGCGATCGCGATGACGAGCAGGATCCTGTTGAGCACGCCGTCACTGCTGTCGAGACCGAGCACGAGCAGCCCGCCCAGCAGGACGATGCCGTGGATGGCGTTGGTGCCGGACATCAGCGGGGTGTGCAGGGTGTTGGGCACCTTGGAGATCACCGCGAAGCCCACGAATCCGGCGAGCACCAGCACCGCGAGGTTTTCCACCAGTGTCGTCACCGGTCACTCCCGTCCCCGCGCCCGGCCACACAGGCCCCGGCGACGATCTCGTCGGAGAAGTCGAGCGTGAGCCTTCCTTCGCCGTCCACCAGCAGTTCGAGCAGTTCGGTCACGTTGCGGGCGTAGAGCTCGCTGGCGTGCGCGGGCATTTCGGCGGGCAGGTTGAGCGGCCCGGCGATCGTGACGCCGTGCTCGACGACCGTCTCGCCGGGTTTGGTCAGCACGCAGTTGCCGCCGGTTTCGGCGGCGAGGTCCACGACGACCCCGCCGTCGGGCATGCCCTTGACGGCGTCCTCGGTCACCAGCGTCGGCGCCTTGCGGCCCGGCACGAGCGCGGTGGTGATCACGACGTCGAACTTCGTGATCGCCTCGGTGAGCCTGCGTTGCTGCTCGGCTCGTTCCTCCTCGGTCAGCTCTCGGGCGTACCCGCCCTCGCCGACCGCCTCGATACCGAGGTCGAGGAACTGCGCGCCCAGCGAACGCACCTGCTCGCCGACCTCGGGGCGGACGTCGTAGCCGGTGGTCTGCGCGCCGAGCCGCTTCGCCGTGGCGAGCGCCTGCAGGCCGGCGACCCCGGCGCCGAGCACGAGCACCTTCGCCGGGGGCACGGTGCCCGCGGCAGTGGTGAGCATCGGGAAGAACCGGGGCAGGTTCTCCGCGGCGAGCAGGACCGCGCGATAGCCCGCGACGCCGCTCTGCGAGGACAACGCGTCCATCGCCTGCGCGCGGGAAATGCGCGGGATGGCCTCGACGGCGAACGCGCGTACACCGGCTTTCTCCAGCGCCGCCACGCCGTCCGGATCACCGCGGGGATTGAGGAATCCAATGAGGACGGTCCCGGCCCCGAGCCGCGCGAGCTCGTCCGCCGTGGGGGCCGCCACCTTGACCACGATGTCGGCGTCCCACGCGTCCCCGAGTTCGGCACCCGCCTGTTCGAACGCGTCGTCGGACACGTACGCGGCCGCACCGGCACCCGATTGGACTACGACCTTCAGACCGCGGCCGGCCAGTCTGCCCACCAGCTTGGGCACGAGCGCCACCCGGCGCTCACCCGGCCTGGATTCGGCGACAACGCCCACTGTGAGCCGCTTTTCGTTCTCCGCCACGCGAGGTCCTCTCAGATGAGATCCCGATCACGTCTGCGAGGTTCTTACCACGTCTGGCGGTGCGGGGACATGCCCGAAGTCAGCGGCTGATCCAGTGCGGTACTCCGGAGAGGAGGAATCGGAGCCGCTTTTCGGCCAGTTCGATGAGGCGTTCGTCGGTTCCCTTGTCACGCGGCTGCGTTTCGAGCAGCTCCAGCACCGTGGCCAGCATCGCGGTGACGATGAGCTCGGCGAGCATGTGCAGGTCCTCGGTGGTCCAGGTGCGCAGCTGATCGAACCGGGCGAGGTCGATCGCGAGATCGCTGGAGAACAACCGCAGCTCCACGCCGATCGCACGGGCCACCGGACCACTGCCGCCGTAGCGTTCCCTGGTCAGGAACCGGAAATGGTCCTCGTGTGCGCGCACGTGCTCGTGCAGCGTGCACACCGAGGCCTCGATCAGCTGCTCGTGGTCACCCGGACGGCGGCGCGCGTCGCGGATCATCCCGCGCAGCGTGCGCATGGACTCCTCCACCAGCGCGACGCCGAGTTCCTCCATCGAGGCGAAATGCCGATAGAACGCCGTCGGCACGATGCCCGCCCGTTTGGCGACCTCGCGCAGCGAAAGGCTCGCGAAGCCGCGGTCGGCCAGCAGGTCCAGCGCGGCGTCGAGCAGAGCCTGCCGCGTGCGCTGCTTGCGCTCCTGCCTGCTCACCGGCTCCACCGCTTCCGACACGACCGACAGCGTACGGGCGTTCGCGGTATCGCTCACGTCACATCCGCCTTCTTCCGTTCCGACATTGACAGCGCCCCCCGTCATGCACTCCACTATTCAGTGTACAGCCGTTCACTCAATTCGGGAGATGTGATGACGGCACTGCTGCCACGAACCGGCCGCGTCCGCGCGCTGGCGTCGCTGGCCGAGGCCCTGCTGACGCCGCACGGCATGGACCGCTACCTCGAGCTGCTCGACCCGATGCTGGTGCGCCGCGAGATCCGCGGCCTCGTGACGGACGTGCGACACCAGACGCCGGACACGGTGACCCTCACCGTCCGGCCGTCGAGGGCGTGGCGAGGATTCACCGCGGGCCAGTACGTCCGGGTGACACTCGACATCGACGGGGTCCGGCGCACCCGCTGCTATTCGCCGTCGTGCTCTCAGCACCGGGCGGACGGCCTGCTCGAGTTCACGATCAAGGCCGACCCGCAGGGCCTGGTTTCCCGGCACCTCAAGGCGAACGCCGGGGTCGGCACGATACTCGGACTGTCCACTGCGGACGGTGCGTTCACGCTGCCGCGGGCGCGGCCGGACCGCGTCGTGCTGATCAGCGGCGGCAGCGGGATCACGCCGGTGCTCTCGATGTTGCGCACGCTCGTCGACGAAGGTCACCCCGGCGAAATCGTCTTCCTGCACTACGCGAACACCGCGGCCGACGTGCTCTACCGCGACGAACTCGCGTCGCTGTCCGCACGGCACCCCGCGTTGCGCGTCGTCCACGCCTACACCCACGCCAAGCGCGGCGCGACCCTGCACGGGTTCTTCTCCGCGCGGCATCTGGCGAAGGCCGCGCCGTGGTACCGGGACGCCGAAACCTACCTGTGCGGGCCGAAACCGCTGATGGACTCGGTCCGCGAGGTGTACGCCGGGGCCGGGCTGAGTGAACGCCTGCACACCGAGGAGTTCACTCCCCCGGCGCTGACCTTCGACACGGACAGCGCCGAGGGCCGCGTGCGGTTCGCCCGCAGCGGCCGGGAATGCGAGAACTCCGGCGTCCCGCTGCTGGAGCAGGCCGAGGCCGCCGGGCTGCGCCCGGAACACGGCTGCCGGATGGGCATCTGCTTCTCGTGCACGCGGGTCAAGACCGCGGGCCAGGTACGCAACGCCAGGACCGGCGAGGTCTCCGGCGAAGAGAACGAGGAAATCCAGCTGTGCATCTCCGTCCCGGTCGGGGACGTCGAGATCGACTTGTGAGCCGTAAGGAGCGTTTGTCATGACCGGTCTGCAGGACCGCCTCACCCCGCAACAGGTCGAGGATTTCGGCCGCGAACTCGACGAGCTGCGCCAGCGGATCGTCGACGACCTCGGCCAGGCCGACGTCGACTACATCCACAACATCATCAAGACGCAGCGCGGCCTTGAGGTCGCCGGGCGCGCGTTGCTGTTCGCCGGGTTCTTCCCGCCCGCGTGGCTCGCCGGGGTCACCGCGCTCTCGGTCGCGAAGATCCTGGACAACATGGAGATCGGGCACAACGTGATGCACGGCCAGTACGACTGGACCCGTGATCCGGCGCTGAGCTCGCAGCAGTTCGAATGGGACACCGTCGCGCCCGCGGAGAACTGGCGGCATTCGCACAACTACATCCACCACACGTACACGAACATCGTCGACAAGGACCGCGACGTCGGCTACGGAATCCTGCGCATGGACCCGGCGCAGAAATGGCATCCGTACTACCTGGGCAACCCGGTGTACGCGACGTTGCTGGCGATCCTCTTCGAGTGGGGTGTGATGCTGCACGACCTCGAAGTCGAGAAGGTCGTCAAGGGCGAGCGGACGTTCGAAGAGAACCGCCCGGTCCTGAAGAAGATCGTGCGCAAGGCGGCCCGGCAGATCGGCAAGGACTACGTGCTCTTCCCGCTGCTGACAGGCCCGCTCGCACCGCTGACGCTCCTGGGCAACGCGACCGCGAACCTGACCCGCAACCTGTGGGCGTTCGCGATCATCTTCTGCGGCCACTTCCCCGCCGACGTCGAAAGCTTCTCCGAGGAGGAGACCGCCGAAGAGACGCGGGGCCAGTGGTACCTGCGGCAGATCCTCGGCTCGGCGAACATCAGCGGCAGCCCGCTGTTCCACATCATGAGCGGGAACCTCTCGCACCAGATCGAGCACCACCTGTTCCCGGACATCCCGGCGCGGCGCTACCCCGAGATCGCCGGCGAGGTCCGGGCGATCTGCGAGAAGTACGGCCTGCCGTACCACACGGGCCCGCTGCACCGGCAGCTCTGGTCGGTGGCGAAGAAGATCGTGAAGCTGGCGCTGCCGTGGACCGGTGAGCGGGCCACACCCGCTACCGTGGACCGTGACCGTGCACTCCGAGCAGCTTAAGGAACCTGTCATGGTGGGTCAGTTCGAGAGCGGCAAGGACACAGTTCAGGTGATCACCGAATCGGCGGCTACCCACATCGGGAACATCGCCACCATCATCACCGGCGCGATCCGCGGCATCGCCCGCGAAACCGGCGAGCTGCTGACCGACGTCATCGAGATGCGGGAGGCCTCGGCACGTGCCCGCGCCGACCACGAGTCCCAGCGGCCCGAGGAAGCGGTGGCACCCCGCGAGGACTAGCGCGGCCGAGCGCCCCAATGTGGCATTGGCGACCCATGTTTTGTTGACCTACTGTCGGAGCCATGGCGGACGACGACAAGGTTACTGCTGGTCAAGGCAGGCGGCCGTTGGTGCTGGACTCCTACGGCCGCCTGTCGAAGGTCCCAGAGACCGGTGAGCTGGAGAAGGTTGAAGACCAGCACGCCGACAACCGGAAGGTGATCGAGCGGGTCGGCGGTGTGCTCGGGCTGGAGCTGTCGGACGGGCTGTCGGCATGGAAGCGCGGCGTCCGTCGCAAGGACTGGGAGCGGCTGCTCGCGCGGGTCGAGTCCGGCGAGTCGGACGGGTGCGTGGTGTGGCACACCGACCGGCTGTTCCGGCAGCCGCGCGACCTCGAAACGCTGATCGATCTCGCCGAGCATGGCTACAAGGTGTACTCGGCGCACGGTGAGCGTGACTTGGCCAATCCGGATGACCGGTTCATCCTGCGGATCGAGGTGGCGCATGCCGCGCGATCTAGTGATGACACCTCACGGCGGCTGAAGCGGCGGTTCGAGACCTTTCGGGCGCAGGGCCGGTCGACCGGTGGCCCGCGTCGGTTTGGGTTTCCGGGTAAGGACCAGACCTGGACCCCCGGCGACGGCCAGACGGACGCGGACCGTCCCGAGGTCTCGGCGGAGCTGGTCGAGCGGGAACGGCAGGCGCTGCGAGACGGGGCGAAACTGTTGCTGTCCGAGGACGGCTCGATGGGCAAGGTGGTGGCCCAGTGGAACGCGGCTGGCATCCGCACGGCGGCGGGCCGCGAGTGGGTGCACGCGTCGGCGTCGGCGACCTTCCAGCGCGCTTCACTCGGCGGTTACGTCGTCCATGATGGGGCAATCGTCGGCCGGTTGGAGGGCGAGCCGATCTTGGACCAGCGCACCTATGACCGCATTCAGGCGCTGTTCGCCGGGCGCAAACGCGGACGGGTCGCTGGGCTGGGACACATCGGGACCGGCATTCTGCGGTGCGGGGTGTGCGGCCGAAAGCTGACCGCGCGCACCGACAAGTCGAAGACGTACAAGCAAGACGGGGCGCCTCGGGCGGTGTACTTCTGCGCGAAGCAGCGGCGCGGGTGCGGAAAAGTCTTCATCGATCAGCGTGCAGTGGACGCGGAGTTGCTGACCTTCACCGTCGAACGGCTGTCCGATGAGCGCCACGCCGCGCAGGTCACCGCGCTGCGATCCCAGGTCGCCGAACGGTTGAAGGAGCTGGACGCAGAGATCAAGGAGATCAAGGCGCTGCAGGCGGGGCTGTCGGACCGGGTAGGGCACCGGAAGATGTCGCTGGACGAGTTCGACATCGCGAACGAGCCGCTTGCGGCTGACCTGGCGCGGCTGAGTGCTGAGCAGAAGACGTTGGAAGCTGAGGTGCCAGAGGGCCCTACTGAGGCAGCGTCGGAAGCCAGCCTCGTTGCTGACTGGGAGGACGGTGATCTCGTCGAGAAACGCGCGATGCTGACCCGGGCGATCGGATCGGACAGGCTATGCGCGCTGCCTGGCGTTCGCACCGGTAAGCGCGTGTTCGATCGGACGCGGCTCAAGCCGTTCACCTCGAAGCAGTTCGCAAAGCTTGTCGCCGACTGGAACTCAACGCAGGCGTAGAAGCACATAAGGCAGTGGGCAAGCCGAGATGCTCGGGTTGCCCACTGCCGTTTCACTGCCCGTCGTTGGTTCGTCGGCGGTTATCGATGCGGCGGAGGATGGCGGCGACGTCTGCGATTTCCTCGCTGGTCATGGGCTTCATGGCCGCCACGATGGGGCGCCAGTAGGCGCGGGACTCCTCGCTGATCTGTGATGTTGTGCGCTGTGCGGGCACCTCCGGTTCGTCGTTGTCGCGCGGGTGGCCATCCGTCATCCAGCGCCATCCCGCAAGGTGCCCGCATCGTCGTAGTCACCCGATGACACGCGCGCAACGGCGGCCCGGATCTCGGCGACCAGGTAGCCGCGAACGCGCTTCACCGTGCCGTCCGCGTCCTGCACCCGATCGCGAGTTGGGCGGCAGCCGTAGTCGCCCATTTGCCGCCCGAACGCGGTCGCCTCAATGTCGAGCGCTTCGACCAGCTCGGCAGTCGGTACGAACTCCCGGTCGCCGTCGTCCAGGTCGTCGCCGAGGTAGGCGGCCACGGACGCGAGCGGTTCGGGCAGCTCGGCCGGCGTGGCCGCTTCAGGCGCCGGGGTGGTTCCGGCGCCGATGGCACGCGCTACGGCGGCGTGGTCGAGCGTGGGTCGGGTGTCCTGCCCGTTCGCGTGGCCGGTGAGCGTCCCAGCTTCCATCCGTAGTGCCCGGCCTTGCTGGCAGATGGTCTGCCAGTCCTCGTTCGGCATGTAGTAGGTCCGGACCGTGGTGGCGAGGACGTCGGCCCCGGCCGCTGTGTCGCCGTCCGGGCGGAGGATGCCCACGCCTTTGTGGGAGGGCAGCAGCCGGGATGAGTCAAACCCGCGCGTGTTCATCTGCTCGCCGAGCACGATGTTCGAGTCGCGCCAGTCCATCACCCGCAGCGCGAACCGCGACCCAAGGACCGCGCGCAGCCCGGACGGGATCGTCTTCGAGTCCGGTCGCTGCGTGGCGAGCACGAGCACGATCCCGGCCGCCGGTCCTTTCTTCGCCAACCAGGTCAGCAACTCGCCGACGTACTCACCCGCCGGAACCTTCTTCCCCTGCACCACCACAGGCGTCCGGTCCTCCAACGGCACCTGCACCTCATCGATGAACACGGCCGTGATCGGCATGTCCAACGTGGAGTCGCGCGACATCTCCGGAGTCACTTTGGACTCCGGACAGGTCAGGTCGTCCAGATGCCGCATCCGCCGGAACCTGCCCTGAACCTCGCCGACCAGCTCGACCAGCCAGTCCACCAACGTGAGGACGTGCTCGGGTTCGTCGCCGGACATGAACCGGTGCGCGACCTGGCCGGCGGCGTCCCAGTCCTTCCCGGCCTTGAAGTCGGCCACGTACAGCCGCACCCACGCGTCCAGGATCAGCCCGGCAGCCGCGAGCCTCGCGGCGAACGTCTTCCCCTGCCGAGGGATCGCACCCACAAGCAGCGACGTCCACACCAACGGTAGGTCGATCCGCCGGTCCCGGGCATCCCGGCCGAACGGCACCGGCCGCCACGCATCCCAGCGCGATACCCCGAGCAGCGGCGTCCGGACCGGCGGCTTGCTGTAGGGGTCCTCGTCGGCTACCCACATCGACACCCGACCGGCGTGCCCGCCGTTGCCCCGGACGCGTTCCACGATGAGCTGCACCTCATCGACCGCCAGCGCCGACGCGAGCGCGTCCCGGTTTTTCACCACGTCGGCGGCCTTACGGGTCGCCGGGAGATCGACCGTAACCGCCCATCCGTCGCCGACCCGCGTAGCCCGCTCGACCAGCCGCAAGGACTCGTCCTTGCCGATCAGCTTCGCGTCCCGGAACGCGTCCACCAAGACTTGCGGGTCCATCGTCCAGGTCAGAGTCCGTGGACCAGCCAAGGCCGGTTTCCGGCCCGGGCTCCCGTCTTTGCGACGCCCAAGGACCGCCAACGCAACCGACGCGACGCCACCGGCGATAAAGAGTGGATCGGCGCCGTACACGAGATCCACCACCGCCACTGCCAGCGCGAGGATGGCGAGCACGGCGCCGGTGACCTTCCACCGGAACAGGGTGAGTTCGCGGATCTCGGTGAACTTGTCGGCGAGCTTGTCCGACTCCTCGGCCGCCGTGCGGTAGTCCCGCACCTTCACCCAGCCTCGCCACCACCGGGCGCCGACGACGACGCCGCGCACCACGGCGCCGAGGTACCGCCACGGTGACTTGAGCACCCAGACGACGCCATCCTTGGCAGCCTGGACGGCTTGCGGCTTGCTCTTGAGCCACAGCGGAACGCGGGGCGAGTGCTGCCACCATCGCGCAAACCGGCGTCGGGCGGTCCGGTGGCGCGGTTGCGGCAACGTGTCATCGATCAACTCGCCGTCGAGCACCGGCCCGACATGCTCGACTTCCCGCGAGCCCGTCCGGGCCAGCGCACCCCCTTCCGGTTCAGTGTTCATCGCGGGCCCCCTTGCTCACTTCGGCGGCGAGGGCGGCTGCGAGCCGGGAGGACAGACCGCGCGAGCAGCCGGTGACCTCTCGCACCCACGCCGGGGTCACGACGACGTCGGGTGACCAGGCTCGTCGAGCGTCGGCGAGGTAGTCGGCGAACCACCGCCGTCGCTTGACCGGTTGCTCACGGCGGGGCGCAGCCGGTTCATGACCGCTCGCCGGTTTCGTGGCAGTCGTGAACGCAACGTGCACGGCGTCGGTGAGCTTGTCGCGCAGGTCGGTGACCGCCTCGGCGGCCACGAACACGACCAGCGGCGGTACCGAGTGCAGCACCACCCCGGCCGGCGACCCGCTCGCCCACGATGACCAGGTGTTCATGACGTACGTGGCGGCCAGCGTGAGCCACTTCGCCGCACGGACCCACCGCCCGGTCCGGACCTGGTACCGCGCGGTCACCTGCTCCGCCCGCAGGATCGCGAGCAGGACCAGGCACACCGTCGGGTCGAGCAGCCATGCCGTGAGCCACGGCAGCGAGCCGAACGCGGCCCCGGACGCGGCGAACCACTGCACGTTAGCCGTGGTAAACGCCAGGCCCAGGATGATCCCGGCCCAGCACAGCCGGTCCACCTGCGTGCGGACGCGTTCGACCTGCAAGGCCACCACGTCCGGGTGGGTCTGCCAGCGGCGGACGTCGGCCGCCTCGGCAGCCTGCTCGGCAAGCCGCTGCGCCCGGCTCGGTGTAGCGGGAGTGGGCAGCCGCCGGACGGTGGCCGGCCCTCCCTGTTGCCGATCGGTTGCGGTCATCGGCGACCACCACCCCGGCGACGCGTGCTGGTGGTGTCCAGCGACGTGACCGTCAGGGCACGGGTCAGGACGTGCGCAGCGATCAGGTCCGGCAGGCCCAGCACCACGAGCAGCAATGTCGGGTTACCCGGGTGCGTGATCACCAGCCACTGAACGCCCATGAACGCAGCACCCGTGAACAGCACCCGCCCGGCGAGCGACACCACCCGGGCGCCCGCCCGGGCCGCGTCGGCCGCCCGGCGCGCTTTCCGCGCACCGAACCGCCACACCACGAACAGCGCGAGCAGGACACCGGCCCCGGCGAGGATCTGTGTCGGCATGAGGGTGAGCGTCATCGCGCCTCACCTCCACGGCGTCGCAGCCACACCGGGTAGAGCGCGCGCCGGTCGGTGTCTGGCAGTGCGCCCCAGACGCCGAGCATGTCCGGCCCGGCGGTGCGCAGGTCGAGTTCCACGCATTCGTCGACCACCGGGCATCCGGCGCACAGCTGGGCGGCCAGCTCCCTGTCCGGCGGGTCGTCCCCGGTCAGTTCGGGCATGTCGGCCCGGTCGAACGCCCAGAAACACAGACCGTCCCTGGTCACCAGGTTCGTGAGCGCGTCGTCCGGCACGTCGGCGTACCGGTCGAGCCGGGCGGCCATCTCCTCGTAGTTGGGTTCGGTCATCGCGCACCCCCGTCGAGCACACGCCGCAGCTCGGCGGCGGAGATGACGAGCCGGGAGCGGCGCCGCTCTGCGCGCAGCGAACCGACCCGGATAGCGCGATGGATCTCGTTGCAGTCGACGCCGAGAATCCACGCGGCGTCGGCCAGTGAGTAGAACGCCGGACCGCCGGCGTCAGGAATGTTCTTCTGCATTGAAGTAAGCCCTTAGAGTCGTTCAGCTGATTTGAGCTGGAAAAAAAAGCTGATTTAGTCGCATGTGGCGCGAGAATGGCCCGAATGCGCGACGCGGTGTCGATCTCGGCGCCGCGGATTCCGTTAAGCGCTAATCTCGGCGCTGAGGCGGACCACGGAGGAATAGGTGTCGGAAGACTGGGCGGCGGTCGCGAAGACCATCAACGAGCGCGTGAACGAGCTCGGATGGAAGCAACGCGAGCTTGCCGAACGCTCGCAGGTCTCCCAGGCGATCGTCCGCGAAATCCAGAACCACACCGTGGAGCGCAAGCGCAGCGACCGCACCCTTGAAGCTTTGGCCGTCGCGCTCGGCCTCCACCCGCAGCACCTGCTCGCCGTGCTGCACGGCCGCATCCCGCCGGCCCTGGGCCAGCCCCGCGAGGACATGGAAGACGCCGTGTCGGCACGGCTGGCAGTCATCGAGCAGCGGCTGTCGCAGATCACCGAGCAGCTCGCCGACCTGACGACAGATATCGCCGAATTGGTACGCCGTGACAGGACTCCCGGCGCCTAGCTTGAATCCGTTTTCCCGGTCGGCCGCCGTGGCCGCTCGGGAGGAGTTCGCGTCGTGTGTCATGCCACTAAGAAACGGCATTTCAGCGCTGCCCGGGAGCTGGCAGCGGATGACACAGCCCGTGTTAACCTCTGTTATTTCCGCAGGTAGAGGCTGTTATCAGGGTGTCGGCGTATGACGTCGACAAGCCTCTTGCAAGCGGCACGGAACGCGCTCGGGTGGAGTCAGGAAAAGCTCGCGCGGGCAATCAATGCCCGCGCTCCGGCACACGGACTCTCGGAACGTCCGATCGCGAGCCGGAAGACCGAGATATCCCGCTGGGAGAACGGCCACATCACGCCGGAACCCGCGATGCGCGCCGTTCTACGCGAGATCTACGGCCGCACCGACGACGAACTCGGGTTCCCGCCCGACCAACCCGCCATCGGCGAGGAGTTGGCCGAGCGGCTCGTCATCGCCCGCCGTGTCGACGCCGAGACCATCGCGCTGTTCCGCCGAGAGGTCGACGGCGTTCGCCACGCCGACCGCCGGTTCGGCTCCGCCGCAAGGCTGGAGCGGCTACGCGGCCAAATCACCGAGGTAGAAGACCGACTTCGGCACACGCTGCTGCGCCGCGACCGGGCGCCACTGGCCGGGGTGCTCGTCGAAGCGTCCACGCTCGCCGGGTGGAACTCCCTGGACATCGGCTCACTCAGCCAGGCATGGACACACTACGAACGCGCGAAGTCCGCCGCACTGGAATCCGGATCGGCGGCGCTGCTCGCCCATGCCACGGCCGAGCAGGCGTTCGTGCTGGTCGACGCTGGCAACGTCGACGACGCGCTAGCCCTGTTCGCCGAAGCGCGGTCGATCGGCGAGCATGCGCCTCGCCTGTTGCGCGCGTGGCTCGCGGCCGCCGAGGGAGAAGGCCACGCCGTAGCCGGCCGCCGCGACGACGCACTACGCGCGTTCGACGAAGCGGACACCCTGCGACCATCCGAGGTCGTCCACCCCGAACTGCCGTTCCTCTTCCTCGGCGGCACCCACCTGGACCGATGGCGCGGCAACGCGCTCGTGCACCTCGGCGCACCGGAAGCGATCGACCACCTCGAAGCGCTGGTCGACGGCGCACAGTCGTCGTTCGTCCGCGCAAGTGCGGCCGTGTACGTCGACCTCGCCCTTGCTCACAGCGTAGCCGGGGACCGCGAAGCCGCCCGGACTTACGCACAGCAGGCCCGGCGGATCATCTCTCAGGTCGGGTCTGTACGGCTCCGTCGTCGCCTTGAACGGCTCGTCCTGCCCGGCGACTCACGCTCGGCGTGAGTTCAGGTAATAGAGCAGAGACACAAGTGTGCCGGACCCGAGCAGTTCCTGTCGCTGGGCCAGCTCGTTCACGCGGGACAGCGGCACCCACTCCACCCGGCCTACCTCTTCGGTGTCGGTCGGATCGCCGATGTGCTCGGCCGCGCGCCATAGATAGACGTCGACCGGCGCTGTGACCTGGCCGGGCAGCGGCTCGAAGCTGACCAGGTGTTCAGGCTCTCCGATCGGTTGCCAGCCGCTCTCCTCGGCTGCCTCCCGGGCCGCTGTACCCGCCGAGTCGTCGCCGTCATCGACCATGCCTCCGAGCAGCTCATATCCCCACTGCTCGGTGGCGAAGCGGTAGCGCCAGAGCATGAGCGCTTCGTCCTGCTCGTTCACGATCAGCGCGATGGCGATCCGCGCGAGGTGGACTACGTGGTAGTCCCACCGCTCGCCGTTCGGAGCCTCGACGTCCGTCAACCCAACCTTGACCCACCGGTTGTCGTAGACCAGCCGCTCACCGAACGTCTTCCACGACCCATGCTCGTCAGCCACGCCGCGCAGCCTACGACGTCACGAAGGGTCGCGGCAGTATGCGGTCGAAGCTCAACTCTCGCCGATGACCTCAACCGTGCACTCGCTAATCGCTGGTCAGCAAGCTCGCAGCAGCTGACATACACCGAGGCCAGAAGGTCGGCAATACACAGAACAAGTGGACATCACGTGAGCAGGTTACGGCAGTAAATGCTGTAACACATAGTTAGCGATGCTCGATACTGGACTACGGAAGGTCAAGTCGGAAGCAACGTGTCTGCGGCGATTGGTAGTAATCATGACATCGGATTCAGACCAGGAAGGCGCAGCAGACTCCGCCAGTCATCGCTTCGAGCTGAGCCTCAGCTTCTCTCAAATACGGTGCCAGCGTTGTGGCGTTAACAGAATACGCGGCGTTGCCTGCCCCGACTGCGGCGCGGCGGCCGCTCCGCAAGAATTCGACGCTAAGCGGCAAAAACGACAAAAGGTTGCGCGCGCTGCGCTCGCTCGACTAGAGCTAAGCGTCGATGACGACACTATTCCAATAGTACCACCAGGCGAGATCGCGAATATACTAATTGAGGTTCTGGACGAGGTCCTCGACGATGTCTTTGTCTCTTTGCGTACGGCGTTGCGCGATTCCGCGCGAGTCGATGAATTAAATAAATCAATCGACACTTTGCGATACTGCTCCGCCCTGGTAGCTTCATTGAAGCATCTTCGACCTTGGTATCGACTAATTGCTAGTGCTGCCGCGCTTGTTGATGAGTTGAGACAGACGGTGGTTGGGTTTCTGAACGCAGTACTTGCAGAGACGCCGCTGGAGGCGCAGCGTGCCGCCGAGGCCGGGCAGGGACACTTGAATGAAGCAGCAAGGCTAATACCGGAAATGATGGGGTCGGCAAAGGTGTGGACTGCCGGCGGTGACTCTGTCGGCGAACTCATGACGGTTGCCCTCAACGCTAGTTTGCAGGATACGAGTTCCGCGAACGTGTTCGAGTTGGACGCGATTGGCCGCAATAGGGGTCTAGAAATTTTCGGAACCGACGTGGAAATCGGTCCAGGTCTCGGGATTATGATCGCGATCCAAGATGCGATAGCAAAACAATTTTTCGATGTAGCGAACTTTGAGAACATCATGCGGGAGTCGCGAGCATTTCTGACAAGTCGACCAGCTAAACTGCAGGAGACACTGAATAGCTCACACTTGAAATCCGACCTAACCGAGGCGGCAGCTACCCAAACCACAGCTTCCATGCTGCTATCCGTGATCGAAGCAGCAAAGTTGCCCAACCACGCGAATGTGATGGCAATGATCGATCTGGGCAAAACAGCGATGGAGAGCCTCGGGAAGCGCGTGACGGCGGCAATCCAGTCTGTAGCTGGCAGATCTTCCTATGATCGACTCAGGACTAGTGACATGTCCGGCGTGCTCAATAATGCGCAACGTGGATCAGCTGGAAGCGTACTTTCCGGGCTCGACCTGGCAATCCGCCATGCTGGCGCACACGCCGACTTCAAGGTTCAAGTAGACCATGTTGTGCTCACGCCGAGCAGTAGACCCGTCGAATTACGGTTCGACGAGTTTACCGACTACTTCATTCGCAACATCGAAGTTGTTTGCGCCAACTACATAGCCTTGATCGTTGCGGCCAGCCAGAATGGTGTCGATCTTGCGGATTTGAGCATGCTTGACGCACTCGGCTTGAGTCTAGAAGAAAAAGTCAATCTGATGCTACATGCACACGGATGGCAGACTTATGAAGTCTCGTTGTCAGATGGTGAGCTGATAGTCCATTCAATCTTGAGCCCTGACTGCCCGTTTATGGAGCCTGCGCATCTGTTAGCAAATTCTGTACTTCCCGAGGAGATTGAGCGAATGACACTCTATGTCGGCACGCTTAATGGGCCTCGGCACACGCTGGAGGGTCCGGTCGCAGTATGTCGAAGTGAAGCCTGGGATGTCGAAAACCTCGTCGAAATGGGCGCCCTGTGGCGTATCGACGGACGCCCTCTGATATACCCGGAAGTGCTGCGCAACTGGATATCAGGCCAATGCATCGAAGCTGGCAACCTATCGATTGCTGATGCCGTTAAACGGCTTCGACGTTTGCGCGCTACGGCCACAGCGGCCGAGGATAGCGAGTTAGCCGCAGCAGTGGAAGCGCGCATCAGAGAAGTCCGAAGCAACCCTGTTCTCGAGCTAGAAAACAATCGCACCAGTCCCACGCGGGCATTATACGACTGGCGATCCAGTCGCCCTTCGCTTAAGCGCGGTTTGATGATCAATAGCCTTGCCGCACTAGCTGCTTGAACTCCCAATAGGAAACTATCATCACGTCGCTTAGCGTCAGTCCGACGAATGGTCACGCGGTCGTGGTACAATGCGAGGGCGGTTCGGCCACTTGCTCAGGTTTCCTGGGCAGTGCTGATAGATGGCGACGCTATGTCGTTCACCTCTAGGGGTGAGGCTCGTTTCACGGGTGGTGATGATGTGATTTTCGGTCGGAGACGGCCAGTGGTCGAACCGCGCATATCTGAGGATGCGAAGGCGTCGATGCCTGTCGAAGATACTGCTCTTATTGAAGCGGTAAAGAGACTGGAAGCACGTTCTTTCAAGACGTACAGTGCACGTCTCAAAACTCACGAGCGACTTAGCCGGCGGAACACTGCTTGGAACGCTTCATTGGTCTCTCTGGCAACATCAACCACTATTGCTTCTGTCGGGCTGTTGGTCGAAAGGAATATGTACGGAACCCGCGGTGACAGTCTGATGGTCGCCTTGGCTATATTGTCACTTGTCGCATCACTTGTTGTCTCCAGCGTCAACTACGGGTCGCGAGCACGCGCAATGGAAGCCAACTATAAGCGAATACAACAGCTTTCCCTGGCTGCCGAAGGGTTCTTTGTTAGCGACAAGCCAGCAACGCGGCAGCGGTTTTTGGAGCTTGAGAAAGAGTACGGCATAGCGCTTGAGTCGTCGGAGAATCACTCCGAGGCAGACTACGCGCGGTCGGGCGGGCGCGTATCGAAACGAGTCACGTGGAGGGACACACTTATAACTGTGGCTCCCTACATAACGCTTGTCATCCCACTGGCTTTACTTGTACCTTTCGCGAAGTGGTTTATCGATGGCATTTAAGACGTTCGCCTCTTCGTTATTTAGGCAGACGACTGGCGTAATGAACCTCGTGTCCGTATACGAGAGACATGTTGAGGACGGGTCGGCTCGCGGTCGCGATGGGGTACATCCGAAGTCTCTGTCTGGAGACATCAGAGACGTATGCAGCCTTCTGTCGAAGAGGATCCGCGCGGGGGACTATCAGTTTACCCAATATCGCGAACACCTCATTCTGAAGGGAGCCAAAAAGGCTCCACGTATCATCTCAATTCCGTCAGCGCGCGATAGAATCACCCTGCGTGCACTGTCAGACTTTCTTGGACATATCTATCCAATGGCTCGCGGGGTTATCCCGCAGCTGCGCATTCAGCAAGTGTGCGAGGTTTTAGGTACCACTTCTTTCGATGCCTTTGTTCGAATAGATATTAAAGACTTTTACCCGTCCATCGACCACGCCGTAGCGCATGCCGCCCTGTCGAAAAGAATCCGAAAGCCAGAGATTCTGAAGGTGATAATGAGCGCGATAGCGACTCCTACGGTTCCCGATGGCGCAAGAAAGAGACCGCCGGACAGTCTTGGTGTGCCTCAAGGGCTGGCGATATCCAACATGGTTGCCGAGCTGGTTGCCTCATCCGTTGACGAGGCTATGCATAACGATGAGCGTTGCGAGTACTTCAGGTTTGTCGATGACGTACTACTTCTCTGCAAATACTCTGACGCCGAAGAGTTATTCCGCGAGGTTGCGGAGAAGTTTCGGCAGCAGGGGCTCGAAGCGCATGATCCTAGTCCGGGAGGGCATAAGTCTTCAATAGGAAAACTGGAGAACGGATTCGACTACCTAGGATACACTTTCACGGGCTCGAAGGTGTCCGTCCGCTCGTCCAGTGTGCGAAATATCGAAGCATCAATCGCGCGTTCGTTCACGAGATATAAGAAGACAAAAGGGAGAGGGCCTGAACGGCTTGCGGCGGAAGCAAAGTGTGAGTTTTACGTCAATCTTAAGATAACTGGTTGTATACACAAGGGTGTTGCGCGAGGTTGGCTTCATTACTTCAGGCAAATGAACGACCTTACGCTTCTGAAAGAGTTGGACGCTACCGTTACCCGATTTCAACGGCGCTTCATGTCCGGTAGTGGCCTTCAGCTCAAGAAGTTCATGCGCGCATATTGGGCGATTCGGCACCCGGACGGCCGCCATGCTGGCTATATCCCAAACTTTGACAACTGGACGACGGAAAAGAAGCATTCCGTGCTTCGCGAAGTATCAACTAACCTTGCTGTGCAGGATTACTCTGACGAAGAAGTGGAGCAAGCTTTCGAGCGCCTGATTGACAAGGCGGTATCTGAACTTGAGCGCGATATTGGATCTGTTTCGTAGTTTCAAGTCCTGACGCTGCGGCAAGTTCCTTGCTCCCGTACCAAGCGTGACCGCTGAAAGCAAGTCGAAACCAACAGATTTCGCTCCCCAAATCTTCATGATGCGTGGGTCGATGTCCTCGTGGACACTCCGAGGAGTCGTTCTATCCGTCGCTGCTGCCGAATAGAACCGATCTCGACTGCGAGTATGCTGGCTCGATCGGCATGTGAACGCCCTTGCTCACGCTCACCCATCGCATAGAATACACTGGCGAGATCGACGCGTAACGCTGTCTCGGCCCGTGTGAACGTCGGGTCAAGACGACTTAAGGCTGTCGAAAGGATATCGACGGCCCGGGGTTCGCCAATCCGAGCTAGCGCATGACCGCGCCACCGTGCCAGGTGTACCGAGTCGAGAACGACGTACGGCCCGTCTGCCACAGTCGCGTCAGATGGCAGCAATCCCGCCGCGCGATCAAATGCGCGCAGGCTTGCCGAGTACTGCCCGTCGGCCGCCAGGGCTTCGCCGTGCGCGGCTGCAAGCCACGCACGCAGGAGACGGTTACTGGTGCGCTGCGCTCGGCGCTCAGTTGTGTTCAGCAAGTCTACGGCTGAAGCAGTCTCGTTGACTTCGATTAGCACGAAGGCTTGTTCGGCGGCGCAGTGTAACTCGAATAACTGGTCGCCGGATTCGGCTGCAGCCGCTTTCGCTTGCTCGTAGAACTGCCAGGAGCTAGCAATTGCTCCCATGTCGAGCGCTTGCCATCCGGCAAGTGTGCCGCACTCAGCGTGTAATACCGCAAGCTGGCTGCGTACGCTGGGGGTCAAGCTGTGCGACCGCAGGCGCATTACCTGCCTAATCTTAGTCGCGACCTCGTCATGAGTAGTAGCCGCACCCAACTGGCGATCAAGCTTGCGGACTGCCATGAGCTGAGAATGGAGCAGGGCCAGCACCTCGACGTTAACTCGGCGGGCTGCGCTGAGCCGCTGTCGTAGCTCCTGCTCTCCTGCCTCAACCGGCTGAGTCGCGCCCGGTGGAGCGAGTAATTCCTCGATTGTGAGTCCTAGCATTCGCTCAAGCAGACGCGCTGTCGCCGGACGTGGGCGACCGATTGGCGTGCCGTCGGGCCGACGTCCAGCGGCGAGGCGCTTCAAGTGGCGTTCGCTGAGGGTGCCCGGCTCGCCAAAGCTGCGCGCGAACTCATCGGCGGCACGGGCGAACTCCGCCAGTGTCTGACGTCGCTCGCGGATCGTCTGCTCAAGGACGGTACGAGGCGGAGGACCTCCGACAGCATCAACAGCCAGCGTCTGCTCCTCCCCGCCGCCTGGTGCGCAGTGTGTCCCCACCATGTCCCTTGTCTGACCTTTCGATGATATGAGCGTTTACGGCACGCTGATTTCAAATACTACAGCTTGTCGGGCCAGGTCAGCGGGCAGAGACGTGCCACCTCAAGGAGGAGCGAGTGCCCGGTCTGGCCGGCGGTCTTGCGGAGAAGGGTTCCAGGTGAGCTACGAACGGCCAGGAGAGGTCGCAGGCCTCTATGTGAGCTGGCATCGGTGCATGCTCGACCGCCTTGACCATGCGGTGACCGACGACCGCTTTTTGGCAGGGGTGCGCGCACGACGCGGAGAGTACGAGGCGGTCTGCGGGCACGTGGTCGAGGTGGCGTCGGCGCTCCTGCCCCCCGCGCGGCCGTGTGCCCGGTGCCACGCGTCTCTGGGTGCGCTTGCGACCAGCGCTGAGCGGCCTGTTCAGCATCGACAACGTCGACGCGGGTTCTGGCGGCGGTTGACCGGTCGATCGTCGGTCCCGGCTGCTGCGGTTGGTCAAACACGGGTTCCGGCGGAGGCGGGTAGCGACATGACCGCGCCCGCTTCCGCCGGTCGCCACGCGCTACGGGAGACCCGATGACCGTGCGTGTGGTGATCGCGCGTCCGCGACCGGGGGTCGTGGGTGAGACGCGTCGGGTAGCGCATCTGTTCGAGATTCCTGCCGGGCAGGAGGTGCCGGAGACACTGACGGCTCTGTGTGGCGACGAGTTCGGACATGGGCAACTGGAGCTGCTGGAGAGGCCGAGTGGAATGCCCTGCGAATCCTGCCTGCGACTTTCACCTACGCCACACCCAGAGCTGCCGGGCGGCGCAGTTGATTGAGCGTGGCGCGCTGCAACGTTGCGCGCTGTTGAAGATTGGCGAACTCGAATTTCCCAGGCAACTTGGAAGGGATGTCCAGCCGGGTGAGTACGACCGGTGCGCCTGAGTCAGATCACGGCGGACGAGCCAAGCTCTCCGCCTGGGCTTCCGATCTTGACCCCAACCTCGCCGCACCCGTCCGCCTTTTCATCGTGACGTTGCTGGCGGAACGACGCTGGTGCGAGTTCGGCGCCGTCTGTCACGCTGTCGGGATCACTCCGCCGACCTTGTCGAACCACCTGGTTCAGCTTCGCGCGTACGGCTACGTCGAGATGCACCGCGACGCACGTCGGACGTGGATAAGGCTCACCGTAGGCGGGCGCGAACGACTACTGAACCACCTTGAGGCGCTGCAAGCCATCGTCGCCCGCGCCGCCGAGTTGTGCGGTCGGTTGCAAAGGGAGTCCCAAGCGGACGACACGTGACAGGTCGAGCGGTCTCCCGCAAAGCAGGGCTGAACAGCCGATTCGGCCGGGTGGGACGGCTTACAAGCAACCCGTCCCACCCGGCCGAAACTAAGCTTCCGCAGCTGGAGCCCACATTGGCTCCGTCCGTTCGATGGGACGGGCCACCGACCTTTCTGTCCAGCACGGGACAGGTCTGTTACTCAGAGGCGCTGGTCACGAGTAGGTAAACAATGTGCTGATCGCCTTGGGTGCGTTGGACGCACCGAACGCCACATTGGGGTTTTTTCATCCTGTTGGTGCGGTTTTGCTGGTGGGTGCTTTCCCGGGGGCTTGGTGGTGTGGTGAAGGGGTCCTTCGCGGCGCTGAGCGCCGGTAAGGAGGCAAGTCCGAGGGACGCCCTGGGTGCATCCACCGCACCCAGGGACGCCCTTGTCACACCCCAGGCGTCCTACAACACAACCGGCAACACACATACGGCCCCGGAATCCGTTAGTGAGAAAACCTCAGTGGGGCGCATGAGCCACGTCGCCCACGACGGGGACCTGCGGTTTCCCGCAGCCGGGAGTAGGGATAACCGGGTGGGCGCGGCCGGGGTGGCGACGGCAGACTTGGGGCCGTGACCAGCTCGTACGCGCCCTCGACCGCCCGCCAGGGCATCCCGCGGTGGCTCTTCGGCCGCTGGCTGAGCCGGGATTTCTACGCCGAGTACGCCTGGGTCTTCTTCTCCGCGCTGCTGTCGGTGGTATCGCTGGTGAGTGTGCTCGCCGGGTTCGTGCTCGGCGTCGCGCTGTCGCCACTGGTGGTCGGGCTGCTCGTGGTCAGCGGCGCCGTGCAGTACGCCCGGCTGCTCGGCGGCGCGCATCGGCGGCTGGCCGGGCGCATGCTGGGCGTCCGGGCTCCGGCGCCCCGGCGCGCGGAGCTGAAACCCGGGCTGTGGAACTGGCTGAAGGCCCGTGCCGGTGACCCGTTCGGCTGGCGGTCGATCGGCTATTTCGTGCTGCGGCTGCCGCTCTCGGTGATCGGCCCGTTCGTGCTGGTTTCCACGACGCTGTTCGGGTTCGCCGCCGTGACCTACCCGGTGCTGTGGCCGCTGATGGACGGCAAGCGCATGCCGGTGTTCGACATCTACAGCGAGACCTGGCCCGGCACCCTGGTGTGGGGAGTCTCCGGTCTGCTCATGCTCCTCGCGCTGCCGTGGCTGGTGCACGGGCTGGTCGCGCTCGACCGGCTGCTCGTCGTGGCGTTGCTCGGCCAGCGCGCGCTGTCCGAGCGGGTGCGTGACCTGGAGGAGAGCCGGGCCACCGCGGTCGAGGACGCCGCGCTGCGGCTGCGCCGGATCGAACGGGACCTGCACGACGGCGCGCAGGCACAGCTCGTCGCGCTGGCCATGCGGCTCGGCCTGGCCAAGGACGAGCTGACCGGCGACGCCGTCGACGTCGGGCAGGTCCGGGACCTGGTCACCGCGGCCCATGCCAACGCGAAGCAGGCGCTGACCGAACTCCGCGACCTCGCTCGCGGCATCCACCCGGCCGCGCTGGACGCCGGGCTCGACATCGCGCTGTCCACGCTGGTGGCCAGCTCCGGGATCGACGCGCGGATCGAGGTCGACCTGCCGCGGCGCCCGCCACCGTCGATCGAGACGATCGTCTATTTCAGCGCCGCCGAACTGCTCACCAACGCCGCGAAGCATGCCGGCACCCCGGCGCTGGCGACGATCTCCGAACACGACGACGTGCTGCGGCTGCGGGTGTCGGACGGCGGTCCCGGCGGCGCCCGGATCGTGGCGGGCGGTGGGCTGGCCGGGCTCGCCGACCGGCTGCGCACGGTCGACGGCGAGCTGACCGTCGGCAGCCCGGCCGGTGGGCCGACCACCGTCACCGCGGAGATCCCGCTGCCCCGCTGACCGGTGCCCGCTAGGGTCGAGGCCGACCGGACCATTCACCATCGGGGGCATCGACGTGCTGCGGATCGTCATCGCGGAGGATTCGACCATCCTCCGCCAGGGGCTCGTGGAGCTGCTCACGTTCCGCGGTCACGATGTCGTCGCGGCGGTGAAGGACGCCGACGCGCTGCGCGCCGCCGTGACCGAGCACCACCCCGATGTGTCCATTGTGGACATCCGGATGCCGCCGACGCACACCGACGAGGGCCTGCGCGCGGCGATTTCCCTGCGTGCCGAGCAACCGGGCTGCGCGATCCTGCTGTTCTCCCAGTACGTCGAGACGAAGTACGCCGCGCAGTTGCTGGCCGATCGGGCGGGCGGGGTCGGCTACCTGCTCAAGGACCGCGTCGCCGAGGTGTCGGACTTCCTCGACGCGCTCCGCCGGGTGTCCGAGGGCGAGACGGTGCTGGACCCGGAAGTGGTGAGCCAGCTGTTCGCCGCGACCCGCAGGACCGACGTGCTGGCCGACCTCACCCCGCGCGAACGCGAGGTGCTGGGCCTGATGGCCGAGGGCCGCTCGAACGGCGCGATCGCTTCGGCGTTGTTCCTTTCGGCCGGTTCGGTGGAGAAGTACGTGACGAGCATCTTCGGCAAGCTCGGCCTGCCACAGTCCGAAGAGGACAATCGCAGGGTGCTCGCCGTGTTGCGCTATCTGGACTCCTAGACCTGTTTGCCGCGTCCGGCCCAGTACGGCGAACGGAGCGTGCGCTTGAGGATCTTGCCGCTGGGGTTGCGGGGCAGCGCGGGCACGAAATCGATGGTACGCGGGCATTTGTAGGCGGCGAGGCGTTCACGGGTGAACGCGATGATCTCCTCCTCGGTCGCCGTCGCGCCCTCCTCGCGCACGATCACCGCCTTGACCGACTCGCCCCAGTGCTCGTCCGGGACGCCGATCACCGCGACCTCCGCGACGGCGGGATGCTCGACGACCACACGTTCGACCTCGGGCGAGTAGACGTTCTCGCCACCGGTGATGATCATGTCCTTGACCCGGTCGGAGACATAGAGGAACCCGCCGTCGTCGACGTGCCCGATGTCGCCGGTGCGCAGCCACCCGTCCGCCACGATCGCTTGCGCCGTGTCGTCCGGTTTGCCGAGGTAGCCGAGCATCCGCTGCGGCGAGCGGAACCAGAACTCCCCCGCCCGCCCGGTTCCGACGTCCTCGCCGGTGGCCGGGTCGACGACCCGCAGTTCGGCGCCGGGCACCAGCGTGCCCGCCGATTCCAGCCGCTCCGGGCGGGCGGCGTCGCGATGGGCCTCCGGGGTGAGCGTGCTGATCACCCCAGCCAGCTCGGTCTGACCGTAGACCTGCACGAAGCCCGTCGCGGGCCAAGCGGCCAATGCCTTGCGCAGCAAGGGAAGCGGCATCGGGGCCGCGCCGTAGACGAGGTATTTCAGCCCGGCGAGCGCCTTGACCGCCTCCTCCCCGGCGGCGAACACGCCGGAGATGACGGCGGGCACCAGGAACGCGTGCGTCGCCCCGGCGGCGAACGCGGCGAACAGCGAGGCCGGGTCCGGCTCGCGGGTCATCGTGCTCGGCACCCCGGCATGGATCCCGAACAACGCGTAGCAGGTGCCACCGACGTGGAACAGCGGCATCGCCACGAGGTTGCGGTCGCCCTCGGCGAACGGCAGCACGGGACCGACGTTGACGGTGTGGGCGACGATGTTGCGATGGGTCAGCATCACGCCCTTGGGCCGTCCGGTGGTGCCCGAGCTGTACATCACCAGCCACAGGTCGTCCGGCCCGACGCCGGGGCTCTTCCCGGCGGGTTCGGCGGCCGCGAGGAACGCCTCGTAGGCGTCGTTCTCCCCACCGACCACGATCACCTTCGTGACGCCGGTGAGTTCGCCGCGGATCCGCTCGATCGCGGGCAGCAGTTCCGCGCCGGCGAACAGCACGGTGGCCCCGGAATCGTTGAGCACGTAGTCCAGCTCGTCCCCCGCGAGCCGCCAGTTGACGACGGCGTTGACCGCGCCGAGCAGCCCGGCGCCCAGTGACACCTCCAGGCAGGCGGGATTGTTCTTGTCCAGGAAGGCGACCCGGTCGCCGTGGCCGATTCCCGCGCGCTTCAGGGCTCCGGCCACCCGCCTGACGCGGTCGTACCACTGCGCCCAGCTCCACCGGTTCCCGCCGTAGGCCAGCGCTTCGGCGTCGGGCTTGACCTCGGCCCAGTGCGCGAGCGCGTCGGTGATGAACTCAGCCTCCGGCGGTGCCGCTGCCGTCATGATGGACCCTTCCTTCCCGGTCCCCCGCTTCAGAATCACACTGACCGCGCGTACGGTCAATGGTGTCGTGCCGGTTCGTGGTGGAGGTGGCGGAGAGATGCGGGGCCCTGGCAGGTCGGACGAAATCCTCGCGGTGTTCACACGCAACGTGGCCCGCTACGGTTACGACGGCACGAACTTCAGCGAGATCGCCGCGGAGCTGGGCATCTCGAAGGGCACGATCGTGCACCACTACGGCACCAAGGACCGCCTGCTCGCCGCGCTGCACGAGTCCTACATGCGGCGGCGCCTCGCCGAGGCCGAGCTTCTCGTGGAGCGACTCGGCTCTCCCGCCGAACGGCTGGCCGGGCTGCTGTACGCGTTCATGCTCTACCAGGTGCACGACCGGGACGCGACCGTCGCCTTCCAGCGCGAGATCGTGCGCCTCGCCGACCAGCCGGCACTGGCCGGAGGCGTCCGGCTGCGCGCCGAATACCTCGACCTCGTGCGCGGGGTCATCGAGTCCGGTGTGGACAGTGGGAAGTTCCGCCGTTCCAACCTGAACGTGCAGAGCCTGCTGGTGTTCGGCTCGGCGCAATGGGCGTGGACCTGGTTCGACCCGGACGGCCCGCAGTCCGCCGAAGAGGTCGGCGCCGCGCTCGTGGATCTCGTGCTCGGCAGCCTGCTGGTCCGCCGCAGCGGCCTGGCCTCCCTCGCCGATCCGGCGGGCGACGTCGTCCGGATCGTCCGGAAGTGTCTCCTCGCCGCGGAAGCGGCCTGAATCTCCACGACACCGCCTGCCCGCACCGCCGCACATCGATGGAGGACTCGCCAGGGACATGATGTGTACGATACGGTATCGTACACATCGAGGAGGCGCCGTGGTCCGGGGAATCGAACGAGAGCAGGCGATCCTGGCCGCGACGCTGGCACTGCTCGGCGAGGTCGGCTACGCGGCGATGACCATCGACGCGGTGGCCGCGCGGGCGCACGCCAGCAAGACGACGATCTACCGCCGCTGGAGCGGCAAACCCGCACTGGTCAAGGCGGCGCTGGACAACCTCGACGCCGAGGTGGCCGACCCGCCCGACACCGGCACCCTGCGCGACGATCTCCTCGCCGCACTGCGCGCGTCCTGCGCCCGCATCGACGACCAGCACGCGGTACTGATGACCGGCCTGCTCCACGCGATGCGGCTGGAACCCGATCTCGCCGACGCCCTGCGCTCGCATGTGGACAACGAGGAGTCGTCCCCGTTCCGGCTGATTGTCACCAGGGCCGCCGACCGTGGCGAAGTGCCCGCCGGCGCCGATTCACGGCCGGCGCACCGCGTGGCCGAAGGGCAGATCCTGCGGCACCTGCTGCTCGACCGCCCGCTCGACGAGGACTTCCTGACCGCCCTGGTCGACGAACTCCTCCTCCCCCTGCTCACCCGCCATTTCCCAGCCGACCCCGGGAGCCGAGCCGATGCCCAGTATCCGAGCACGCCTGCTGGCCGCCGCGGTCGCGGCACTGCGCGTGCACACCGTGTTCGACGGTCCTGAACGGACCCGCCGCTCGATCGCCGGTGATCGCCGCAAAGGCCCCACGGCACCTTCGGCGAAGATCCGGGCACGCTTTTCCGTACACGAGGAGGAGTTCTCCGGACACCGCGTCCACGTCGTGGCCCCGCGCGAGGGCGGGTCTCGCACGCGGCGAGTGCTCTACCTGCACGGCGGCGGCTGGACCATGTCGATCACCGATCCCCACTGGGGCCTGATCGCCACCCTGGCGCGGCGTCTGGACTGCGCGGTCACCGTGCCGTCGTTCCCGCTGGCGCCCGAGCACACCGCCCGCGAGACGTTCGCCATGCTGCTGCCCTTCTACGCCGACCTCGCCGCCCGCACCGGCGAAGGCGAGTTGACGGTGATGGGCGACTCCTCCGGCGGCAACCTGGCGCTGTCGCTCGCCATGCAGGCGCGGGCGGCCGGTCTGCCCCAGCCCGCGCGGCTCGTGTTGCTGTCCCCGTGCGTGGACGCCACTTTCGGCGATCCCGAAATCGCCCGCCTCGACCGCCGGGACCCGATCCTGCCCGCCCGCGGCCTGCCGGGGCTGGGGCGCGCGTACGCCGGCGACCTCGACGTGCGCGATCCGGTGGTCAGCCCCCTCTTCGGGACACTGGACGGACTCCCGCCGATCGCGATCTTCACCGGCACCCGGGACGTCCTCAACGCCGACGCCCACCGGCTGCGCGAGAAGGCCGAACGCGCGGGGATTCCCTTGGCCTGGCACGAATATCCCGAGATGCTGCACGTCTGGCCCCTCTTCCCGATCCCGGAGGCCAGGCACGCTCTCGACCACATCGAGGCGTTCGTCACGGCAAGTCCTTCTCCGGAGATCCACACCTGAGGAACGGCGGTTCGCCGCCACACTGCCGAGCACCGGACGGCCAGCTACCGTGATGGGGGTGAACAGACTTCCCGTGCGCAATGCGGGCGACAGGGCGCTCTGCCTGTTTCTGGAACCCGGCGGCGAGGATTACTGGATAGCGCCGGGAAAGGCTCTCCTCGTCCTGCCCACGGCCGAGGGCATCGACGCGCAGTTCGACGTCACGGTCGGGCCCGATCTCGTGAGTGTCCGGATCCACGAAAGCGACGACTGCACCAAGGTCGTCCTCGCCTACCGGGTCACCGACGAGCACGGCGCGACGGTGGAATGCGGCCACGGGCGGCCGAGTGAGCACCCCCGGCCGCCGGAACCCGTAAGCGGCTAGGGCGTGTCTGACAATGCTTTGGTCCAGGTGATTACGGCGTGTAGGACCACTGCGGATCGGTAGACGATGGCGAGCTTGTCGTAGCGGGTAGCCAGGCCACGCCACTG
>NZ_JBHYJW010000090.1:0-29015 GCF_042741125.1 Amycolatopsis sp. NPDC058986
GCCACCTTACGGGCGTCTGACGCCCGTAAGGTGGCCTTGACGGCAGCTGTGCGGCGCGAGCGGGCCGGTCGTGCCGGCGGCCGGGCACGGGGTGAGCAACGGCCGCGACAAGGGCAGCTTCAGGGAGCGAAGGTGAGGCTGCCGAGAGCGGCGACCAAAGGCGCCAGTTCCGGCAGCTCCTCCGCCTCGTCGAGCGCCTCGGCCAGCGCGGCGTCGTGGGTCGGCCGCGCCGCGGCGAGCAGTTCACGACCGGCCGGGGTGACCTCAGTGTAGATGCCGCGCCGATCGTCCGGGCAGAGGTAACGCTGCAGCAGGTTGCGGTCCTCCAGCCGTCCGACGAGCCGCGTCGTCGCCGACTGGCTCAGCACCACGGCGTTGGCCAGCTGGTTCATCCGCAGGTGATAGCCGTCCTGGCGGCCCAGCGAGTCGAGCACGCTGTACTCGCTCACCGAAAGTTCGTGTTCCCGCTCCAGCGCGCGCTGGAGCTTGTCCTCGATCCGCGCGTGCAGCGCGGCGAGCGTGCGCCAGCCCTGCGCACGAGCTTCGACGGCGTCATCGGCCAGTGACACGTTTCACCTCTCCCGAACCCGCTCCCGGCTTGCGGCAGCATCCTTGCACGAGGCATTATCAACCTCGTGCAATAACCAGCGTGTGCAACTATTTCTGACGCTCGTAGTTGCTCACGCTGGCCACCACTCTACTCCTGGAAGAAGGAAGTCCATGCCCGCCGCTCTGCTCGCACTGGCGATCAGCGCCTTCGGTATCGGCACCACCGAGTTCGTGATCATGGGCCTGCTGCCCGAGGTCGCGGGCGACTTCGGCGTTTCGATCCCGTCCGCAGGCCTGCTCATCTCCGGGTACGCGCTCGGCGTCGTCGTCGGCGCCCCCATCCTGACCGCGCTGGCCGCCCGGATCCCGCGCAAGACCGTCCTGATCGCCCTGATGGGACTGTTCATCGCGGGCAACCTGCTCTCGGCACTCGCCCCGTCGTACGGGCTGCTGATGACCGGGCGCATCGTCGCCGCGCTCTCGCACGGCGCGTTCTTCGGCGTCGGCTCGGTCGTCGCCGCCTCGCTCGTCGCGCCCGCCAAACAGGCCAGCGCGATCGCGATGATGTTCGCCGGGCTGACCATCGCCAACGTGCTCGGCGTGCCGGCGGGCACCGCGCTCGGCCAGGCCTTCGGCTGGCGGTCGACGTTCTGGGTGGTCAGCGCGCTCGGCGTGGCCGGCGCGCTCGGGATCATCGCGCTCGTACCGCATCAGGAGCCCGAGGCGAACGCGGGGCTGCGCCGGGAACTCGCCGCGTTCCGCCGTCCGCAGGTCTGGCTGGCGCTGGTGATGACCGTGCTCGGTTTCTCCGGGGTGTTCGCCTCGTTCTCCTACATCGCACCGATGATGACCGACGTCGCGGGCTTCTCCCCCGGCGCCGTCACCTGGCTGCTCGTGCTGTTCGGCGGCGGCCTGTTCGTCGGCAATCTCATCGGCGGCAAGCTGGCGGACCGCAGGCTCATGCCGAGTCTCTACGTCATCCTCGCGCTGCTCGCCGTGGTGCTGGCGGTGTTCGTCTTCACCGCGCACGCCCGGATCCCGGCCGCGATCACGATCGCGGTGTTCGGCGCCGCCGGGTTCGCCACCGTCCCGCCGCTGCAGGCGCGCGTGATGGCAAAGGCCGAGGGTGCGCCGGCGCTCGCGTCGGCCGCGAACATCGCGGCGTTCAACCTCGGCAACGCGATCGGCTCGTGGCTGAGCGGGCTCGCCATCGAACGTGGCCTCGGCTACACCTCGGGCAACTGGATCGGCGCGGCGCTCGCCGCGTCCGGTCTGGTGGTCGCCCTCGCCTCCGGGATGCTGGACCGCAAACGCTCGGTTACCGTCGAAACGCCGGACGCGGTCCTCGCCCGCTGAACCCTGAAAATCCCAGCAAAGGAAAGAAGAAACCGTTGACCAGCGTGCCTACCGTCAAACTCAACAACGGCGTGGAGATGCCGCAGCTCGGCTTCGGCGTGTTCCAGGTGCCGGACGCGGAAACCACCGCCGCGGTGAAGGCCGCGCTCGACGCCGGATACCGCAGCATCGACACCGCGGCGATCTACGGCAACGAGGCCGGCGTCGGCCAGGCCATCACCGAATCGGGCATCGCCCGCGACGAGCTGTTCATCACCACCAAGTTGTGGAACGCAGACCAGGGCTACGACACGACGCTCAAGGCGTTCGACGAGAGCCTGGCGAAGCTCGGCCTCGACCGGCTCGACCTGTACCTGATCCACTGGCCGACCCCGGAGCGTGACCGCTACCTCGACACCTGGAAGGCGTTCGAGAAGCTCTACGCCGACGGCAGGGTCCGCGCGATCGGGGTGTCGAACTTCCAGCCCGCGCACCTCGAGCGGCTCATCGACGCCAGTGCCGTGGTGCCCGCGGTGAACCAGATCGAGCTGCACCCCTATCTGCAGCAGGCCCGGCTGCGGGAATTCGACGCGAAGCACGGGATCGCCACCGAGGCGTGGAGCCCGCTCGCGAAGGGTGGCGACCTCCTCGGCGAGTCCGCGGTGCAGGCGCTGGCGCAGAAGTACCAGCGCACGCCGGCACAGATCGTGCTGCGCTGGCATCTGCACCTCGGCAACATCGTGATCCCGAAATCCGTGACGCCTTCACGGATCGCCGAGAACTTCGACCTCTTCGGGTTCACACTGGCCGACGAGGACGTCGCCGAACTGTCCACTTTGGAGCGTGGATTGCGGACGGGGCCGGACCCGGACACCATGAACGCCGCCTGAGGCGATCACGGCTTGCGCGCGACCCCGCCGAGGGTGAGGAAGTTCAGCTCGCTCAGCGGGGCCAGGCGCGGGCCGTCCGGCCACCATTCGTGCAAATGACACAATCCGGGCGGGAGCAGTTCGAGACCGGCGAAGAACGACTCGATCTGTTCCCGCGTCCGGTGCACGCTGCCCAGCCCGGTGCCCTGGAAGGTGTTCTCCAGCAACCGGGCCAGTTCCTGCCGCGCCGAGTTCTCCGCCGGGTCGAAATGGTGTGTCAGCAGCAAATACGAGCCGGGAGCCAGCGCGTCGACATAGGTGCGGACGATGCGGCTCGCCCGTTCGAAGTCGTCGATGTGGTGGACGATCGAACACAGGATGAGCGCGATCGGCTCGGCGAAGTCCAGATGGGTGGTCACCACCGGATCCCACAACGTCTCCTCGGGCAGGGTGAGGTCCGCGCCGCTGACGTGCGTCAGGTCGTTCTCCTCCAGCACCACGCGGCCGTGCACTTGGACGAGCGGGTCGTTGTCGACGTAGACGACCTTGGCCTCCGGGTTGTACCGCTGCGCCACCTGATGGGTGTTCTCCGCGGTCGGCATCCCGGACCCGAGGTCGAGGAACTGGTCGACCCCGCGTTTCGACGCGAGGAAACGGACCACCCGGACGAGCCAGTCCCGGTGTTCCTTCGCCATCGCCCGCGCGCCCGGCGCGATCGCCAGCAGGCGGCGCATCGCCTCGCGGTCGACTTCGTAGTGGTCGTGCCCGCCGAGCAGCGCGTCGGAAAGCCGCGCCAAACTCGCCTTGCCGAAATCGAGCGGGGCACAACGGTCGGTCTCGCCGACTCGCCCAGGCGTCATCGCGCTCACTCCCACCCTGCGACGGTGACCGCCCCTGCCCCGGGCCACTCACCGTGTCCGCAACGGACAGCGCCCAGGTTACGACACCAGCGGCGGCGGTTGAACGGCCCGGTGCGGAATTCGCGTTCCACGGGAATCGCCGTTCCGGCTTAGTGGAACGGGATTTCGCGCCAGACCCGGCCGCCGTCCGTGGTCCGGTACACCGCGGATCCGCCCGGCTCGCCGGGCACGCCGGCGACGACGATTCCGGTGTGTTCGCCGGGAAAGTCCAGATCCGCCAGCCCCGTGCCCCGGTCACCGAGCACCGTGGTGTGCCAGGTTTCGCCACCATCCTCCGTGCTGTGCAGGAAATCGGTGCCGCCGCCGACCGCCGCGACCGTCGCGGACTTCGCCGTCGCGGCGCTGAAACCCTGATGGATGCCGACCTCCGGCCCCTGGGCCGTTCCGGTGAACGTTCCGCCCAGCCGCGGGGCGCGCCGGATTCCGCGCGTCATCGAACCCGGCCGCGGCGAGCCGGCGCTTCCACTACACAACGCGATTACCTGCTCCTCACGCACGCTCGCGAGCGACGCCGTCGCCCCGGCGGGACACGGCGGTGACGCGGCCGCGAGGCCGTCGCCGTCGACTGACGTCCAATACCGCTCCACGCCGTAGTCGGCGCCCAGGACGACTTGCACGCCACCACCGATCGCGAGGTCGCCGTAGGTGAGGCCGCCCGTCACCGCGAAACCCGGCACCGGCGCAAGCGTCGGCGAACCCGCGGTGCCGGAGTAGAGCCGCGTGCTACCGATCTCCCCGTAGGTGCTGAGCAGCGCGAACATCCGGCCGCGCGTTTCGGCGATCTTGCCGAGATAGAAGGGTTTCCCGGCGTCGGCGAGAACGACGCCGGACCAGGTCCGGCCGCCGTCGCGGGTGGCTTCGACCCGGTTTCCGTCGGAGACGTACGCGCGCCCCTCACCCACATAGCTCAGCTGGACGTGATTGTGGTTGTCCGGCAAGGAGATCGACGGCGCGCCGAAACGCTGCCAGTGTGTTCCGCCGTCGGTGGTGCCCAGCAGGGCCGCACACCGCTGAGGCCGCGCGCACGGCGCGTAACCGAGAACGTATCCGTCGCGTTCGTCGAGCCAGCTCGTCGAGGCGGGTTCGAATCCTTGCGGTACGGCGGATTCCGCGCTTGCGGCTGGTATCGGCAGGAGGACGGCGAGAATGGCGGGCAACACGAAGGCGGCGCGGTTCCACGTCATGGCCACCGGGACGTCCCATACGACCCGAGGTTGCGCGCTTCAGCGTGTCGCGCGCGGCGTGTCGGCGAAATTCACGACCGCTTCGACCATTCCCGGCAGGAAATGCCCGGCGTCCTCCAGCAGGCGCACGTCGGCGTCCGGTAGTGCCGCACGCAGTCGCGCCGCGGTCTCGCGCTGGTCGATCATGCCGTCCCGCGCGCCGAGCACCGCGAGAACCGGCATGACCAGGCTTCGCAACTGCTCGTCGGTGAACGTCGGGATCGGCTCCATCCGGGGCTTGTAGTGCTTGAACGTGCCCAGCATGAACTCCACGAGCGCGACCTCGTCCGCGGTGGGCGGCCCCTTCGGCAGCTCGCCCGCGGCGAGCGTCATCGCCTTGCGCAGGCCGCGCTCCCCGAACAGCCGCAACAGCACGAACTTCAGCAGCAGCGCGGTGTTCCGCGCGCCGACGCCGCTGGGATTCAGCAGCGCCACCCCGGCGACCCGCTCGGGGCGGCGCACCGCGTAGTCCAGCGACCACCAGCCGCCCAGCGAGGCGCCCAGGAACGTCGCCCTCGGCAGGCCCAGCTCGTCGAGGACGTCATCGAGCCACTCGGCGTAGGCCTCGCTGCCGAGCCGCGGCCTGGCCACCGCGCTCAGCCCCGGCTCGCCGGGGACGTCGACCGCGTACACCCGCAGCCGCGCCGCGAGGCCGGCGATCGAAGGCAGCCACATCGCGGTGTTCCCGCCGGATCCCTGCAATGCCAGCACCGGCGGGCCGTCCGCGGGACCGGACACGACGACGAACGTCTCGCCGAGCCGCGTCGGCACCGTCCGGCGCTCGGCCTCGACCGGCCAGCGGTCCAGCAACGCCTCGTACTGGTCCCGGATCCGCGCGCCGCCCTCGGCCGACTTGTAGATCGCGGACGCGGTCACGGCGTCCCCTCGGCCAGCATGGCGACGACGCTCAGCACGTCGGCCGTGGTCGCGGGGTCGCCGAGCACGATGATCTTCATCCTCGCTCGCTCCTTGTCGTAGCTCGTCTCGACGCGCAGGCTCCGATCACCGCCCCGATGTCCCTGCGCGGACCCGACGACGTGGGTGGCCACGCGGCTCGCCTCGTCCTCGCCGAGTCCCTCGATCTGGACGATGCTCGACACCTCGACGTGCCGTCGCGCCGGTTCTTCCCGCTTCCCCGCCTCCTCCGGCAGGCCGGTGAACGCGGCGAGATCCGCGGCGGCGACGCGGTACTGCTTGCCGATGCGGACCGCCTTCAGCCGGCCGTCCCGCACGTAGTTGCGCACCGTGCGCACATGCAGCCCCAGCCTCGCGGCGACCTGCTCGACCGAGAACAGCTCCTGTGTCATTACCCTCCCCTACATTCCTAAAACTACTCTATCATGTCACACTTCTGGTCTATTCAGGTATTTTACGGAATATGCGACACCGCGGCCTGGGTACCGGCGGGACGAGCGCCCCAATGTGGCATTGGGTGCGTTGGACGCACCGAACGCCACATTGGGGCGCATGACCACCGCACAGCCGGGGCACGCTGAGACTCAAGGCCGGGACCAGCGACTTCGCGCCGTCGACGGACACAGCGTCGCGTCGAGCCGCGCGATCCGGGCGCCCAGCCGGGAAGCGGCGCTAACGGCACAGCGGGAAACCGGGATAGTGGAGGAAACCGTTCCCCGGCGAACCGATAAGTTTCACCGCCTCGGCGCGGGGGTAGTTCCCCGCACCCGGCGAAGACGGGAGGTGCCACCGATGGCCGTTGCGGACGAGCAGGACGCGGACAGCACGGTGGCCAAGTTCGCGCTCGATCCGTTCGAGCCGCCACCGCCCGCCCTGTTCGCCGAGCGCTACGCACTCGGACGGCAGCTCGGCGAGGGCGCCACCGCGAAGGTGTACCGCGCGCAGGACTGGCTGCTCGACCGGACGGTCGCGGTCAAGCTCTTCCATCCCGGCACGGTCGCCGTGAGCAGTTACCGGCGCAGCCAGGAGGTCCAGGCGCTCAGCGCGATGCGGCATCCCGGCCTCGTCAGCCTGTACGACGCCGGCGTCAGCGACGGCCGCGCGTACCTCGCGATGCGCTTCGTCGACGGGCCCAATCTCGCCGAGCGGCTCCGGGGCGGGCCGTTGCCGCCGTCGATGCTGACGCAGCTCGGCGGGGACCTCGCCGACGCACTCGCGCACGTCCACGCGCACGGTGTCACGCATCGCGATCTCAAGCCCGCCAACATCCTGCTCGCCGACGACCGCCCGCTGATCGCCGACTTCGGGGTCGCCCGGCTCATCGACGCCACCCGGGTCACCGAGCCCGGCGCGGTGGTCGGCACGGCCGCCTATCTCGCGCCGGAACAGGTGCTCGGGGAGCGCCCGCAGGCGCCGGCCGACGTCTACGCGCTCGGCCTCGTGCTGCTCGAATGCCTGACCGGCGAACGGGAGTATCCCGGCACCCCGGCCGAGGCCGCGATCACCCGCCTGCACCGGCGCCCGCGGATCCCGGACGGCCTGCCCAAGGCACTGGCCGGAACGCTGCGCGCGATGACCGCCTCGCACCCCGACGAGCGCCCCACCGCCGCGGACGTCGCCCTCGCGCTCCGAGAAGGCCGCGACCTCGACCCGCCACGTCGCCACCACTACCTCCGCTTCCTCGCGGTCGCGGCGCCGACGGCACTGGTGCTCGCGGGACTGGTGAGCCTGCTCGGCTCGCCGACGACGCCCGCCGACCGTCCCACCGTCCCGCCACGTTCGCCCGCGGCGGCCGCGCCCACGTCGGGCAACGCGGCGCCGACGGTCACCGTGACACCCGGCAGGGGCGCGACGGACCCGGTCGATCGGACGGCCACCGAGGCAGCGCCCACGCCCGCGCCGCCGACGGTCACCGTCACCGGCCAGGTACCGGTGACCGTGCAGGCACCACCGAAGACCCCGCCCGCGCAGACCGTCCCCAGCACCGACGGAAACGGGAATGGCAACGGCAACGGCAACAACGGGAACGGCAAGGGCAACGGCAAGGGCAACCACGCCGAGGAGGACTAGCCACCGTCCACAAGGGACGTCCGATCAGGATTCCCGGGCGGTGCGCTCCGTCTTCCGCGGCTGCTGCCCCGGATCCTCGGCGTCCGCCTCGGGCCCGGCCGCACCGTCGGCGGGTGCGGGACCGGCTTCCGCGCCGGGGCGGGCTGGCTCGCCGAAGTGCTCACGGCACCATCGGCCGTAGCGCCTGGCATGCACGGTCATCACGTCACCTCCTTCGCGGCACGGCTCCGGTCGGTACCCCTCCAGGGTCCCCCTGCGAAGCCGGACACGCCACCGGATTACCCGCGCGTGTCCATTTCGGACGGAGGTCAGGCCACGCACTCGACGGCGAGCACCGCGATGTCGTCGTGGCCGGAGCTGCCGAGCCAGTCCAGCACGTCCTGCCGCAGCCGCGCCATGACCTCGGCCGCCGGCTGCCCGGCGCAGTCGGCGAGCACGGCCCGCAGCCGCTGCTCACCGAACATCTTCGACGGATCGTCGCGGTTGCGGGCCTCGGTGATGCCGTCGGTGTACAGCAGGCAGATGTCGCCCTCGGCCAGATCGGTCACCGCCTCGGCGAACTGCGCCTGTGAGGAGATCCCGACCAGGGTGCCCGGCACGCTGATCTCCTCGATGACCCCGTCCCTGCGCAGCACGAGCGGCGCGGGGTGACCGCCCGAAGCCAGCGTGAGCGTCAGCCCGCCGTCGGCAGGCGTCATCGATCCCAGCACCAGGGTGGCGAACCGGTTGCTGCCACCCGCGATGAGGAGTTCGTTGAGCAGCCGCAACAACGTCCGCCCGTCGTGCTCGACGAGCTGCAGCGCGGCCAGCGACTGGCGCACCCGCCCGGTCAGCGCCGCCGCTTCGGCGCCCTTGCCGCAGATGTCGCCCAGCACGAGGAACGCACTGCCGTCGTCCTGCGCGAGCACGTCGTAGAAGTCGCCGCCGACACCGAGCACACCGCCGGAGGGCTGGTACCAGACCTCGAACCGGGCGCAGTCGAACGCGGGCAGCTCCTGCGGGCGCAGGGTCGTTTCGAGGCCGCGGGTGGCTTCCTCCTGACGGGCGTAGCGCTGGGCGTTGGCCAGCGCCGTCCCGGCCGCCCTGGCGAACTCGGCGATCGCGCGGTGCTGCGCGCGGCCGAACACCGGATCCGCGCGCCTGCCGAGCAGTACCGCGCCGGTCACGCCCGCGGTCACGGACGGGCCGAGTGAGACCACCGACACATCGGCGTGGCCGGCGAGCCGGTCCGCCACGACCGGTGGCAACGTCTCCACCTCGGCCGCGGGCACCGGTTTGGCTTCCGGTTCGCCGATCGCGCCGAAGGTTTCGGCCAGTACCGGCGCGAGTTCCGCGGGCACCCGCCGGATCCGGCCGTGCCCGTGATTGGCCAGCCGGTCGCAACTCCACCACTCCCAGCGGCCGCGCGTCGTGGGCAGCAGCACGAACACGCTCTCGCCGAGCGCGGACGCGGCGAGCTCGGCGATCACCCGCGCCGTGCCGTGCCGCCCCCTGGCCGCCGCGAGCCGGGGTGCCGCCTCGGCGAGGAAGTCCTCGACCCGGCGCGGCCCGGCGCTCTCGGCGGCCACGGTCCACGCGTGCCAGCCGCCCGGCAGCGCCCGGACCTTGGCGGGGAACCGGCGGCCGCGGCAGTCGATGTGCCCCGTCGTCTCCGTCCTCGCCACGAGCACGGGTTCCTTGTCCTCGCCGGCGAGTTCGCGCGCCGCCGGATTCGCCCAGCGCACCGCGCCCGCGCCGTCCTGCAGGAAGACGGCGTCGCGGACGTCTTCGAGCGCGGCACGCCAGAACGCGCCCTCGGCGGGCAGCCCGCCTTCGGCGATTCCTGGCGGGAACGCCGCCGAAGCCGGAGCGGGTCGTGACACCATGCACGAACCTCCTGCTTCCGGATCGCACAGCGTGAGCGGGTGGACTGGCTCGAAGTGTAGGGCGAATCGTGGCACGCTGGGTCGACGACCGTGGCTTGCACATGCGTGGCGGAGAGGGTCGGCATCGATGACAAGGGAATCCCAGCGTCTGGAGATCGCCGGTGTGACCAGCGGTGATCTGGCGGCGCTCGAGCGCCTCCTGGCGGCGGTACGGGATCTCGGGGAGGGAAATTTCCGTCGCCGTCTGGTCGCGCACGGTGACGGGATCGCGGCCCAGCTGGCGGCCGCGTTCAACGTCATCGCCGAGCGGAACCAGCAGCTGGTCACCGAGCTGCTCCGGGTGCGGACCGCGGTCGGCCAGGAAGGCAGGCTCACCGCGCGGCTGGAGGGCGAGGTCGGGCCAGGCGGCTGGGGCACCGCGGCCGACGTCGTCAACGAGCTCATAGAGGATCTGAGCAGGCCCGCGTTCGAGATGACCCGCGTGCTCGGCGCGGTCGCCGAAGGCGATCTGTCGCAGCCGATGGCGACGCAGATAGACGGTCGTCCGCTGCAGGGCGAGTACGCCGAGCTGGCGAAAACGGTGAACCGCCTGATCGCCCAGCTGTCGCGGTTCGCGGCCGAGGTGATCCGCGTCTCACGGGAGATGTCCGGCGAGGGCAGGCTCGGCGGGCAGGCGGAGGTGCCCGGCGTCACCGGGACCTGGCGCGATCTCACCGACTCGGTCAACTTCATGGCCGACAACCTGACTCAGCAAGTGCGGAACATCGCACAAGTCACGACCGCGGTCGCGCGTGGCGACCTGACCCAGAAGATCAATGTCGACGCGCGCGGCGAGATCCTCGAACTCAAGAACACCATCAACACGATGGTCGACCAGCTCTCCGCGTTCGCGGACGAGGTGACGCGTGTCTCGCGCGAAGTCGGCAGCGAGGGCCGTCTCGGCGGCCAGGCCAAGGTTCCCGGCGTCGCCGGGACGTGGCGCGACCTCACCGACTCGGTCAACCTGATGGCGGACAACCTGACCGATCAGGTGCGCAGCATCTCCCAGGTCGCGACCGCGGTCGCGACCGGTGACCTGACGAAGAAGATCGACGTCGACGCCCGCGGCGAGATACTGCAGCTGAAGAACACCCTCAACACCATGGTGGATCAGCTTTCCGCGTTCGCCGACGAGGTCACCCGCGTCGCCCGCGAGGTCGGCAGCGACGGACGGCTGGGCGGCCAGGCCGAGGTGCCCGGCGCGGCCGGGACGTGGCGCGGCCTGACCGACTCGGTGAACCAGATGGCGGACAACCTCACCGCGCAGGTCCGCAACATCGCCCAGGTGACGACCGCGGTCGCGAAGGGCGACCTGACCCAGAAGATCACCGTCGACGCGCGCGGCGAAATCCTCGAACTCAAGACGACCGTCAACACGATGGTCGACCAGCTTTCCGCGTTCGCCGACGAAGTCACCCGCGTCGCCCGAGAGGTCGGTACCGACGGCATCCTCGGCGGCCAGGCCACGGTGCCCGGCGTCGCGGGCACCTGGCGGGACCTCACCGGCTCGGTGAACTTCATGGCCAACAACCTCACCGCGCAGGTCCGCAACATCTCCCAGGTGGCAACCGCGGTGGCGAGGGGCGATCTGTCGCAGAAGATCGCGGTCGACGCCAAGGGCGAAATCCTCGAACTCAAGAACACCCTCAACACGATGGTGGATCAGCTCTCGGCGTTCGGCGACGAGGTCACCCGCGTCGCGCGAGAGGTTGGTACCGAAGGAAAACTCGGCGGTCAGGCCCAGGTTCCCGGTGTCGCGGGGACGTGGAAGGACCTCACCGAGAAGGTCAACTTCATGGCCAACAACCTGACCGATCAGGTGCGGAACATCTCCCAGGTGACCACCGCGGTGGCGAAGGGCGACCTGACCCAGAAGATCACCGTCGACGCGCGCGGCGAAATCCTCGAGCTCAAGAACACCGTGAACATCATGGTGGACCAGCTTTCCGCGTTCGCCGACGAGGTCACCCGCGTCGCACGGGAAGTGGGCACGGAAGGAAAACTCGGCGGCCAGGCCACCGTCCGCGGCGTCGCCGGGACGTGGAAGGACCTCACCGACAACGTCAACGTCATGGCGGGCAACCTCACCGAGCAGGTGCGGAGCATCGCCACCGTGGCGACCGCGGTCGCGAACGGAGACCTGCGCAAGAAGATCTCCATCGACGCGCAGGGCGAGGTCGCCGCGCTCGCCGAGGTGATCAACGGCATGGTCGAGACGCTGCGCGCGTTCGCCGACGAAGTCACCCGTGTCGCGCGAGAGGTTGGTACGGAAGGGATACTGGGCGGGCAGGCTCGTGTGCCGAACGTCGCCGGGACCTGGAAGGACCTGACCGAAAAGGTCAACTTCATGGCGCACAACCTGACCAGCCAGGTGCGCAACATCTCGATGGTGACCACCGCGGTGGCCAACGGCGATCTGACGAAGAAGATCGACGTCGACGCGCGCGGCGAGATCCTCGAACTCAAGACCACGATGAACACGATGGTCGACCAGCTCTCCGCGTTCGCCTCCGAGGTGACCCGGGTCGCGAAGGAGGTCGGCACCGAAGGGAAGCTCGGCGGCCAGGCCGAGGTCGACGGCGTGTCCGGGACCTGGCAGAAACTCACCGAGAGCGTCAACCAGCTCGCCGGGAACCTGACCACCCAGGTGCGCGCGATCGCCGTGGTGGCGACCGCGGTGACCGCGGGCGATCTGACCCGGCACATCACCGTCGACGCGTCCGGGGAGGTGGCCGAGCTCAAGGACAACATCAACCAGATGATCGCGAACCTGGAGGAGACCACCCGGACCAACCGCGAGCAGGACTGGCTCAAGACCAACCTCGCCCGGCTGTCCGGGCGCATGCAGGGGCACCGGGACCTGGCGTCGGTGTCCGCGCTGATCCTCTCCGAGCTGGCGCCGCTGGTGAGCGCGCAGCAGGGCGCGTTCTTCCTGGCCCGCGAGGACGAACCGCACGGGACCGTGTTCGAGTGCATCGCCGCCTACGGGCTCGCGCAGTCGCGGGCCGGGCTGCGGTTCGCGCTGGGCGAATCGCTCATCGGACAGGCCGCCGTCGACCGCCGGACCATCCTCGTGCGCACGGCCCCGCCGGAGTATGCGCTGGTCTCCTCCGGGCTCGGCTCGTCGTCGCCGGTCAACGTCATCGTGCTGCCCGTGCTGTTCCAGGGCGAGGTGCTCGGGGTGCTCGAACTGGCCTCGGTCAACGAGTTCAGCGGAGTCCACCAGGACCTGCTGGAGCAGCTGCGGCACACCATCGGCGTCAACGTGAACACCATCCTGTCGAACTCGCGGACCGAGGCGCTGCTGACCGAATCCCAGCGCCTGGCGCAGGAACTGCGGGCGCGGTCCGAACAGTTGCAGGCCCAGCAAGGGGAACTGCGCCGGTCGAACACCGAACTGGCGGAGAAGGCGGCCCTGCTGGCCCAGCAGAACCGCGACATCGAGGTGAAGAACAGCGAGATCGAGCAGGCCCGCCAGGAACTCGAGGAACGGGCCGGGCAGCTGACCACGGCCTCGCAGTACAAGAACGAGTTCATGGCGAACATGTCGCACGAGCTGCGGACGCCGCTCAACAGCGCGCTGATCCTGGCGAAGCTGCTGTCGGAGAACCCCGAGGGGAACCTGACGGACAAGCAGATCCAGTTCGCGAAGACGATCTACGCCGCGGGCAGCGACCTGCAGCAGCTGATCAACGACATCCTCGACATGGCCAAGGTCGAGGCGGGCAAACTCGACCTGCAGACGTCCGACGTCACGCTGCCGGAACTGGTGGACTACGTCGAATCGCTGTGCCGCCCGCTCACCGCCGACAAGGGCCTCGAATTCGCGGTGCTCATCGATCCGCCGGTGCCGGGCAGCCTGTACACCGACGAGCAACGGCTCCAGCAGATCCTGCGGAACCTGCTGTCCAACGCCACGAAGTTCACCGACGAGGGCAGCGTCCGGCTGCACATCCGGATGGCCGATCCGGACGAGGTCACGGAGGAGAGCCTGCGCGCCGCGCCGGGCATCATCGCCTTCGCGGTCGAGGACACCGGTATCGGCATCGTCGAGGAGAAGCTCGCGATCATCTTCGACGCGTTCCGCCAGGCCGACGGCACCACCAGCCGCCGCTACGGCGGCAGCGGGCTCGGCCTGTCCATCAGCCAGCAGCTCACCGACCTGCTCGACGGCGAACTCGCGGTCCGCAGCGTCCCCGGCGAAGGCAGCACGTTCACGCTGTACCTGCCCGTCGGCGCCGCGAACCTGGTGGCCCCCGCCGCCACGCCGTCCGAGGGCCCCCGGCTGCCGGAGCTGCCCAGCACCGTCGTCGTCGCCTCCCCGGAAGCGACCCCGAAACGCTTCCACGGCGAGAAAATCCTCATCGTCGACGACGACCTGCGCAACGTCTTCGCCCTCGCGGCGGTGCTCGAACAGGCCGGTCTGGAGGTTATCTACGCCGACACCGGCGTCGCGGGCATCCGGGCGCTGGAACGGCACGAGGACACCGCTCTCGTGCTGATGGACGTCATGATGCCCGAACTCGACGGCAACGCGACCATCGCCGCCATCCGCGCCGAAGCCGCCCACGCCGACCTGCCCGTGATCGCCGTCACCGCGAAAGCCACCGCCGAAGACCGCGCCCGCACCCTGGCCTCCGGCGCCGACGACTACGTCACCAAACCGGTGGACACCACGAAACTGCTGGACCTGATCGCCGCGAAACTGGAAGCCGACGCCGCGTCCAGCCGGGACCGGAACCCCGATGACCAAGACACGACGCCGGCCGATGGAGCGGGTGACGGGAATCGAACCCGCGTAGCTAGTTTGGAAGACTAGGGCTCTACCATTGAGCTACACCCGCGAACCCCCGGAGTCACCCCCGGGTGCGCGACCAGCTTAGCGTGACCCGCTAGGCTGTGCGCACACCCCCCGGGAGACCGGCGGGTCGGCCGGGATGTGGCGCAGCTTGGTAGCGCATCCGCTTTGGGAGCGGAGGGTCGCAGGTTCAAATCCTGTCATCCCGACCAGATAGTCGTCTTTCACGCCAAGATCAAGGTTGGCGGCACGCCCGGCGGAGATCGCGCCGGGCGCGTTCGTGTAGGTACGCGCCGTCATGGCGAGGTACGCGCGTTGCCGCCGTTGGCTGTTGCGAAGGCGCGTGTCCAGCTGGTGTCGTTGGCCATCCGTTAACGGCGATGTGCGTGCGTTCGTCCGGGCCGCGCAATCCCTAGGGTGCCGCACCGGTCGAGCGCAGGTGGTCGAGACAGAGGTCCAGTGCGGTCTCCAGGTAGCGGGCGGACCCGGTCGACATGAGGATCGTGACGCCACCCTGGATCGCCGCGATGATCGCCATCGCCGTGGCGCCGGGATCGATGTCCGCGCGGACGTTTCCGCTCTCGCGCATCGTCTCGATCCCGGTACGGACCTGCGCTTCCCATTGCGCGAGGAGCTGCCCGGTGACCTCCTGCGCCGCGGGTGTGTGCCGTCCCAGCTCGGTGATCAGGACGCCGAGCGGGCAGTGCACCCCCTGCCTGCGGTAGCGCTCGACGACGGCGTCACGCCAGCTCCGCCAGGCCGCCCACGTGGTCAGCGCGCCGAGGTGCGGTTGCTGGTCTTCGAGCACGCGGCCGGCTTCCCGCCGGGCCACCGCCAGGAGAAGCTCTTCCTTGCCGTCGGGGAAGTAGTGGAAGAGCTGGCTCTTGCCGGTTCCGCTGCGCCGGCACACGTCGTCCAGTTTGGTGGCGTTGACGCCGTGTTCGCGGATCTCGGCCGCCGCGGCGTCGATGATCCGCAGGCGGGTCGCGGCGCCCTTCTTGGTGAGCAAACCCGACCTCCAGGATTGTACTTGCGGGTACATTTTAGGCGGACGACACTGGCCTGGTCAACCAAGATCACCACTGACGGAAACGGGAAAACCATGCAGGCCATAGTCATCGAGGAACTGGGCGGACCAGAGATGCTCATCGCGCGGGAGGTTCCGGAGCCGGAACCCGGGCCGGGCGAAATCCTGGTCGACGTCACCGTGGCGGGCGTCAACTTCATGGACACCGGCGTGCGGCGGCACGGCCCCGTGGACGGAACGGTGCCGTTCGTCCCCGGCGTCGAGGCGGCCGGCGTGATCCGGGCGCTCGGTTCCGGCGTCACCGGGTTCGCCGTCGGCGACCGGGTCGCCTGGGTCTACGTCTACGGCAGCTACGCCAGCACGATCGTCCTCCCGGCGGCATCGGCGGTGCCCGTACCGCCGGAGATCTCCGACGAAGCCGCCGCCGGCGTGATGATGCAGGGCATCACCGCCCACCACTTCACCACCGAGGTATACCCGGTCCAGGACGGCGACGTCGTCCTCGTCCACGCCGCCGCCGGCGGGCTGGGCCGGTTGATCACCCAGATCGCGAAACACCGCGGCGCCGAGGTGATCGGCGTGGTCTCGCGCGAGGAGAAGGTGGCCTCCGCCAAGGAAGCCGGCGCCGACCACGTGCTGGTCTCGTCCGGCGAAGCGTTCGTTGACGAAGCCCTGCGACTCACCGACGGCGAAGGCGTCCACGCGGTGTTCGACGGCAACGGCGAGTCCACCTTCCGGGCGTCCATGCGCGCCCTGCGCCGCAACGGCACCCTGCTCTACTACGGCCCCTTCATCGGGAAAGTCCCGACGATCGGCATGCAGGAACTCCCGCGCAGCATCAAAATCTGCTACCCGGTCTTCCACGACCACATCGCCACCCGCGAGGAACTGCGGGCACACTCGGCGGACCTCTTCGCGATGATCGCCTCGGGGGAACTGACCGTGGCAGTGGGTGGACGTTACCCGCTCGAACAGGCGGCCCAGGCGCACCGCGACCTCGAATCCCGCCGCACCACGGGAAAACTGCTCCTGATCACCGCCAATGCATCATCCACAAAGGACTGACAGCACTTGTCTATTGTGGACAATCGCCGCGTTCCGCCGCGGTCTTGAGGTCGGCGATCCAGGCTTCCAGGCCCATGTCACCGGCGGGGTCGGCTTGCGGACCGGAGTGAGTTTCTTCGGTGCGGACCAGGACACCGCCGGGGACCTTGGTGAAGGTCCAGACATGGGTGCCGTCGACGTGGTAGCCGGGGCCGTCGGCGGGACCGGTCCAGCGGAGGCATTTGCCGTAGTGGAGTTGCCGGATCGTCGAGGTGATGATCACCGTCGCGCCGGCCGGGGGCACGTGGACGGTCGCTTGGAACCGTGAGTGTTTGCGGAGCGGGCCCGGGTCGAGGCGTTTCAGGGTCATGGGGGCGGCGGGTTTCTGCCAGGAGGGCCAGGCTTCCACGTCAGCCTGCAGGTCCCAGATGGTGCGCAGCGGCGCCTTGATGACGGTTTCGGTGCGGTAGCGGGCTTTGGCGGCCGGGTCGACACCTTTTCCCTGACAGGTCAGCGAAGCCGGGTTGACGCCGTGATCGGTCGCGGCCGCCTGGGCCGGAGTGACGGCGCCGCCGAGAACACCGGCGACAGCCAGTGGGAGCGCGAGCAGTGCGGCGGTTCGGCGACGAAGAGCGCGCGGCATGTTCGAGCGAGTGTCGGACATGGTCTTTCCTCCTGCAGCGGTTAAGCCGGTCAGCTAAGTTAACAATGGTCACTTAAGTTAGAGGTTATAACCATCGCCAGGTGAGTGTCAACCGGGGAAGTTATAACTTCTAACTTTCTGCTAACGCGGGCGCTCCCACCGGCGATGGGCCTGGCGGGAGAGGAAGAGTGCCAGCAACACCGCGAAAGCAGCGCTTGGCCACACCGTCACGGTCGCCGTGCTGGCCGGTCCGAGGTTCGCGGAACACGCCCGCGCGGGCGAAGACGGCCGGGAACGCGTTCGGCGAAGCGGTTCTGCGCTCGATGTGCGACGGGACCGCGCCGCGACGTCAAGACGTCGCTCGATGTGCTGCCGGATGGCGGTTTTGACGGCCCGGGGGCCTCATAGGCTGCGAAGATGACGCGAAGAGTGCTGCCGCCGGCGGTTGCCGCCGCGGCCATCCTGACGGCTGCCGCGACGCCCGCCCAAGCCACCGAGGCGGACGCCTGCGGCAGCATCATCTTCAACGCCTGCTTCTATCCCGAAAAAGCCTTCCACGGGACGGAATACCGGACCACGATCTACTACCCGGGCTGTTTCCGGCTTCCGCCGTCACGCTCGTATCACACCGACGTGGTCGTCAAGGTGTACTCGGAGAGCGACTGCACCGGCCAGAGTACCGAGATCCGGGGCTACTTCGGCTTCGACATCGGGTTCGACGCCCGCAGCTACTTCAAGTCCCCCGGCTGACCGTCGCCCGCCCGCGAGAGGCGGTACAGCACGGTGCCGTGTGCGGGAACAGCCGCCGAAATCGCACCGGAAGTGGTCCGGGTTTCCTTGCTCCACAAGTCTTTCAGCCGGTACGACGGCGCGCCGTCGATGCCGGTCGCGGCCGCGGTGGTGCCGATCGTCGCGGTCGTGCCGGTTTCGTTGGACAGCGCGACGCCGCGGTCGCCGTTGGCCAGCACCTTGCTGTAGACGACCAGGCCGTTCGACGCGCTGAGCACGGTCGCCTGCTTCCCGAGGCGGTCCTGGTCGAGGGCGACGACGTCGGCGTTCTTCAGGATCGCGAAGCCGTCGTCGGACATCTTGCGCAGGTCGCTGCCGATGAGCAGCGGCGCCGCCATCATCGCCCACAGGCTGAAATGCGTGCGGTATTCGGTCGCGGTCATGCCGCCGTTGCCGACTTCGAGCATGTCCGGGTCGTTCCAGTGGCCGGGACCCGCGTACCGCGCCAGCACCCGGTTCGCCTGTGCCTTGCCGATCATGCTCGGCCACTTGTCCGAGATGTCCCCGGTGGTCCGCCACAGGTTGCCGACCGGCTCGCCCCAGGTCCACACCTTCGGATCGGACTGGCCCCATTCGCAGATCGAGTAAGCGATCTTGCGACCGGTCTTGGCCAGCGCGTCCCGCATCGTCCTGTAGCGCTTCCGCGCGTCGACGCCCTGGTTGTTGCAGTTGTCGTACTTCAAATAGTCGACACCCCACGACGCGAAGAGGTTCGCGTCCCGCTGCTCGTGGCCGAGCGCGCCGGGAAAGCCCGCCTTGTTGCAGGTCTTGGTGCCCGCGCTGGTGTAGATGCCGAACTTCAGGCCCTTCGCGTGCACGTAGTCGGCGATCGCCTTGATGCCGTGCGGAAAACGCGCCGGGTCGGGGACCAGCTCGCCGTCGGCGTTCCGCGCGGGCAGCGCCCAGCAGTCGTCGATGTTGACGTACTCGTAGCCGACGTCCTTGAGGCCTTTCGTCACGAAGAGATCGGCGATTCCCTTGATCATCGCCTCGCCGAACTCGGCGCGGCAGCCGGTGGAGTTCCAGTTGTTGAACCCCATGGGCGGCGTCCTCGCCAGCCCGTTTTCGAGCGCGTCGGCGGCGGGCTGCTGGACGGTGAAACCGGTTGCGATGAGTGCGAGAACGGCTGCGGCCGCCATCGCACGACGCCGGAACAAGGGCATGACTGCTCCTCGGCTCGTGAGCACGCACCTCGTGCGACGGCGGAGGGCAGGAGGTCTGTCCCGTAAAAGTTAAGAGACCTTCCGAAGAGCAGTCAAGCCCTGGGATACATCAGATATGACGCGCCGGGGTTATTCCGGCACCTGACGGGCGGTCGCCATCGCGCGTTCGGTCTCCCAGAACGCGCGCATCGACCTGATCAGGCCGTCCTCCCCGACTCGGTAGACGAAGACGCCGTCGGTGTCGACGCGGTAGCCACCGGGAAGGTACGTCGTGATGGTGCCGACGTTGGCCACCTCGTCGCCCGCGGCGTGGGAGTCGCGGATCTCGAACTCGAAGCGCTCGACGTTGGCGATCGTGGCGTCCCAGAAGGCGGCGATCCCCTCGTGGCCGTGGTGCCCCTTGCCCTCGGCGTCGAACATCGAGGGCCCCACCGGATCCTCGACCACCCCGTCCGCGGCGAACAGCGCGAGCCAGCCCGCCTTGTCCCCCGCGCACACGGCGTTCATCGACCGCCACGCGGCCTGCCGCGCCGGCGGCTGCTCCGCTTCGCTGTCCCAGCTGACCGAAACGCCCATTGCTCAGTCTCCGAACTTCGCGATGATGTCTTCCCCGAACTTCCGGATCGCGGCGAGCTTCGGCTCGATGTCCGCGTCGAACCCGACTCCCTCGAACACCCACGGCATCGTGATCACATCGGTCACGCCGATCGAGGCCTGCTCCCGGTAGCCGTCGAGGCCGAACCGGTCGATGCACACAGCTTGGTATTCGAACGGCTCCTCGGCTCGGCCCCGCTCCGCGAGCAGCTCACGCAGCCGCGCGATCGTGTCCCGCAGGTCGTCGAACTTCATCATCGCCGAGGACCAGCCGTCCCCCGCCCGCGCGGCCCGCCGCAACGCGACGTCGGTGTGCCCGCCGATGTAGAACGGCACCCGCGACGGCGGCGTGGGGCTCATCCGCAGCTTGTCGAAGTCGAAGAACTCCCCGTGGTATTCGACCATGCCGCCGTCGAGGATCAGCCGCAGCACGTCGATCGCCTCGTCGACGCGCTTGCCGCGCCGCGCGTAGGGCGCTCCGCACCACTCGAACTCCTCGGGCGACCATCCGACGCCGAGCCCGAGCCCGAACCGGCCGCCGGTCAGCGCCGCCACCGAGTTGACCTGGCGGGCCAGCAGCACCGGATTGCGTGAACCCAGTTTCAGCACCGAGGTGTAGAACTTGATCCTGCTCGTCACCGCCCCCATCGAGGCGGCCGCGACGAGCGGGTCCGCCCAGGGCGTCTCCTCGTTCCAGAACCGGCTCCCGTCCGGGGTGTACGGATAGTCGGCGGACACCGTTTCGGAGTAGAAAAGCGAGTCGGGCAGGGCAATCGAGGCGAAACCGGCCTCCTCCGCGGCACGGGCGAGCCCGGCCAGCTGATCGAGCGGGTTCATCGCGACCGAGAGGGTGAACTTCATATCGCCGAACTATAACGTGTTCTAGTTTGTCCGGCCAGCCCTCGCGACACACCGGTGGTGCGCCGCGTCACGTGACGGGAACCCACCGCGTACCGTCCGCGTTGTCCGTTTCAAAGGTGGTTCCCTGGGAGCCACCGCACGCATCCGAGCTTGGAGTGACCCATGGGGACCGCGATCTTCCTGATCGTGCTCGTCGTCGTGATCGTCGGCGGCGGCCTCTACTTCGCACGATCGCAGGCCGCGGCGCGACAGCGGCAACTCGAGGACGCGAAGGCGGACGCCCGCCGCCTGGTGGAGCGGCTCGGCGGCCAGGTCCTCAACATCACCGGCACCGACACCGCGTCGCAGCAGGCGATGGCCGACGCGAGCGAGCGGTACAACGCGGCGGGCTCCCAGCTGGAGCAGGCGAAGACGATCGAGCAGGCCAAGCTGGTCAAGGAGACCGCCATCGAGGGTCTCTACTACGTGCGGGCCGCGCGCACCGCCATGGGCATGGACCCCGGCCCGAAGCTGCCGGAAGAGGCCGAGCGCGAGCGCGCGGGCAAGGTCACCGAGCACCGTTCGGTCGACGTCGAGGGCCAGCACTACGAGGCCTCGCCCCAGGCGGGCCAGAACACGCCGTACTACTACCCCGGCGGCCGCGTCGCCGGGCGCCCGGTACCCGAGGGCTGGTACAGCGAGCCGTGGTGGAAGCCCGCCCTGATCGGCGGCGCGTGGGGCCTGGGCTCGGCCCTGCTGTTCGGCGCGATGTTCAGCGGTATGGGCGGCATCGCCAGCGCGTCGGCCTGGGAGTCCGGGTACGACGCGGGCCAGATGGACGCGCTGGGCTCCGGTGGTTTCGACGGCGGCGGGTTCGACGGTGGCAGCTTTGACGGCGGAGGCGACTTCGGCGGAGGCGGCGACTGGGGCGGCTTCGACGGCGGCGGTGGTGGTTTCGACGGCGGAGGCGGAGGCTTCGACTTCTGATCCGAGATCCTGACCCGAAGGGGATTTTCCGCACCACTAAGCGGAAAATCCCCTTCGTCGTGTCCGGCACCGGAAGTCCTCGTGCACGCATAATGAATATATATACATAGTTGCGGTTCTTCATTCAGCTGGCTTAGCGTGGTTCCATGGTCACCGTTGCGGAACTCGACGATCTGATGCTTCAGGGCTGGCGGGCGCTCACCTGCACCGAGGTCGACGGCTGGCTCGTCCGCCGTTCGGCGGGCGTCACCAGCCGCGCGAACTCGGTGCTGCCCCTCACGCCGCCCGCCGACGTCGGCAAGGCGCTGCGGGAGGTGGAAGACCTCTACCACGGCACGGGACTGGCCTCGACGTTCCTGATCGGCCCGGCAGCACAGCCCGCCGATCTCGACGAGCTGCTCGCCGCCCGCGGCTACACGCGGCTCCGCCCGACGCTTCTGCAGACCGCCGACGTCGCGACCGTGCTGGAGCGGCTCCCGTCGAGCGACGTCGCCGTCCGGATCGACAAGAGACCGGACGCGGCCTGGCTGGATCTGTGGTCACTGACGGACGGCAGGGGCGGCGCCGAAACCCTCGCGGTGGCCCGCGAAATCATGGAATCCACGACCGCGCTCTACGCCTCGGTCGAGGGACCGTCCGGGATCACCGCGATCGGCAGGCTCGCGCTCGTCGGCGCCTGGGGAGGCCTGTACGGGCTCGCCGTCCACCCGGACGCCAGACGCCAGGGCCAGGCCGCGGCCGTCCTCCGCGGGCTGCTGGCCGAAGCGTCGGGCCACGGCGTGGATTCGGTGTGGCTCCAGGTGCTCGCGGACAACGAACCGGCACTCAAGCTGTACGACCGCGCGGGCTTCACCACGGCCACGCGGTATCACTACCGGACGCGGCCCGTCGCGGGCTGACGGCTCAGGCGGGCTGGCAGGCCGGGCACCAGTAGAGATTGCGGCCGACGAGATCGGCGTGCGCCACCGACGTCCCGCACACCAGGCACTCCTCGCCCGCGCGGCGGTAGACGTAGACCTCGCCGCCGTGCCGGTCCTGACGCGGCGCGCGGCCGGTGGCCTCGGGCAGGTGCTCGGGCGCGACGGTGTCGATGCGGCCGACGCGGACGCCGTCCCGCATGAGCGCGACCAGATCCGCCCACATGTCGTCCCACAGCGCCTTGTCGAGGTCGCGGCCTGGCAGCAGCGGCGGGACGCCGTGGCGGAACAGCACCTCGGCGCGGTAGACGTTGCCGACCCCGGCGAGCACCGACTGGTCCATCAGCAGCGCCGCGATCGACGTGCGGGAGCGGGAGATCCGGGCCCAGGCCCGGTCCGGGTCGGCGTCCGCGCGCAACGGGTCGGGGCCCAGGCGCGCCTTGATCGCGTCGACCTGCGCCTCGTCCAGCAACTCGCAGCGCGTCGGGCCGCGCAGGTCCGTCCAGTGGGTCCGGCCCGCCAGCCGCATCCTGACCTGGCCGACCGGCGTGGTCGCCGGCAGTTTCGCCTCGGCGAAGGTGCCGTACAGCCCGAGGTGGACATGCACCGTCCCGTGTGGACCGTAATGGTGGAACAGGTGCTTCCCGTACGCCTCGGCGGACTTCAGCACCTGACCGTCCAAACGGGACGCCTCGGCGGCGAACCGGCCCTGCGGGCTGCTGACCGACACCGGCGCGCCCGCGTAGCGGCGTTTGTGCAGGCGGGCGAGCCGGTGCAGGGTGTGCCCTTCGGGCATCAGGCCCCCGGCAGGGCGGGCGGGGTGCCGGTGCGCTCGTAGTCGAGCAGCTGCTGGACCCGGCGCGCGTGCCGCTCCTCCGGCGACACCGGAGTCGCGAGGAAGGCTTCGACGATCTCGGTGGCCTGTTCGGCGGTGTGCATCCGGGCGCCGACGCCGATCAGCTGCGCGTGGTTGTGCTCGCGGCAGAGCTTCGCGGTCTCGACGCTCCAGGCCAGGCCCGCCCGCGCGCCGGGCACCTTGTTCGCGGCGATCTGCTCGCCGTTGCCGGAGCCGCCGATCACGATGCCGAGGCTGCCCTCGTCGGCAACCACGCGCAGCGCCGTCTCGACGCAGAACGCAGGGTAGTCGTCGGCGGCGTCGTAGACCGCCGGGCCGATGTCCGTGACCTCGTGGCCCTGCTCGCGCAGGTGGCTCACCAGGTGGTTCTTCAGTTCGAAACCGGCATGGTCGGATCCCAGGTAAACACGCACGGCAAGGGAGTCTGCCATCCCGCCGGAGCACGGGCATGCTGTGGGGGTGGCAGCGACTTGGGGGCAGCCGGGCTACGACGTCCGGCTCGAATGGGGCGGCGAGGGCGTCGGCGCGCTCGGCGGGGTGTGTGCCGTCCTGGTCGTCGTGGACGTGCTTTCCTTCTGCACCACCACGGATCTCGTGCTGGCACGCGGCAACCAGGTGCTGCCGGTGAAGTGGGGCGGCGAGCGCGGCATCGCCGTCGCCCGTGGCGCGGGGGCGATCATCGCCGGTGAGGGCGAGTGGACGCTGCGGCCGTCGTCTGTGACGGAGATCCCGGCCGGGAAGCTGCTCGCGCTGCCCTCGCCCAACGGCGCCACACTGTGCGAGGCCGCCGCGACGACCGATGCCCTGGTCCTGGCGGGCTGTCTGCGCAATGCTTCCGCGGTGGCGGCCCGTGCCCTCGAACTCGCGGAGGGTCGCCCGATCGGGGTCATCCCGGCCGGGGAACGCTGGGGCGTGGACTTGCTGAGCGAGGCCGTCGAGTTCGGGCCCCTGCGGCCGTGTGTCGAGGATCAGCTCGGCGCCGGAGCGATCATCGCCGCACTCGCCGCCGCCAGCCGGTCGCTCTCCCCCGAGGCCGCGCTGGCCGCCGCCGCGTTCGGCGCCACCGACATCACGGACGCGCTCACCCGGTGCGCGTCCGGACAGGAACTCATCGCCGCCGGGCACGCGAACGACGTCGTCCTGGCGGCGCAACCGGACGTGAGCACGGAGGCTCCCGTCCTGACCGAAAGGATCCTTTCTTGACCGAAGGACGCTGGCTCGAACTCGCGGAAGGCGTCTACGCCCGCCGGTACGAGGAGCTGGACCTGACCACCGGGCTCGTCGTCGGCGGCGAAGGCTGCCTGGTGATCGACAGCAGGGGCGATGTCGACCAGGGCGCCGAACTCGCCGCGGCGATCCGGGAGATCACCCCGCTGCCGTGGTCGGTTGTCTACACCCACGCGCATTTCGACCACTGCTTCGGCACGACGCCGTTCCTGCCGTGCGACGTCTGGGCGCAGGAAGGCTGCGTGGCCGAACTCGCCGCACACGGCGAACGAGCGCGGCAGCGGCGGATCGAGACCTACCGCGCCGAGGGCAAACCGCACATCTCCGACGCGCTGGAGCGGACCGTCATCACCCCGCCAGGGCGGCTGGTGACCGAACGCGCGGAGGTCGACCTGGGCGGCCGCGTCGTCACGCTGGTGTATCCCGGGCTCGCGCACACGGACCACGACCTCGTCGCCCACGTGCCCGACGCCGGGATCGCGTTCGCCGGGGACACCGTCGAGCACGGGCCGTCCGGCTTCACCGCCGATTCCTTCGGCACCGACACGCACCTCGCCGCCTGGGCCGCCGCGCTCGACAAGATCCTCGCGCTGCGACCGGAAACCGTCGTACCGGGACACGGCGATCCCGTCGGCGCCGGGTTCGTCGCGCGGCACCGCGACGGCCTCCACCGGCTCGTCACCCTCAAAACCGCTGTCGCGGCGGGTGAAACGACCGAGGAGGAGGCCGTCGCGATGTCCCCCTACCCCGCCGACGTCACGCGTGCCGCACTGGGCACACCATGAGCCGGTCGCTCAGTCGAAGTTGAGCTCGCCCGTGCGGGTGCGCTTGAGCTCGAAGAAGTCGGGGTAGCTCGCGAGCGCGACCGCGCCGTCGAACATCTTCAGCGCGTCCTCACCCCGCGGGATGGAGCTCAGCACCGGGCCGAAGAACGCCACGCCGTCGATGTGGATGGTCGGCGTGCCGACCTCCGTGCCGACCGGGTCCATGCCCTCGTGGTGGCTCTTGCGCAGGGCCTCGTCGTACTCGGCCGAGTCCCCCGCCTCGATCAGTTCGGGCGCGCCGACGGCTTCCAGGGCTTCCTTGATGACCTGACGGCGGTCCTCGTTGCCCTGGTTGTGGTACCGCGTACCGAACTCGGTGTAGTAGTCGCGGACGGCCTGCTGGCCCTTCTGCTGCCCGAGCGCGATGGCGACCCGGACCGGCGCCCAGCCCTCGGACAGCAGCGCCTTGTACCGCTCGGGCAGGTCTTCGCGGTTCTCGTTGAGCACCGAAAGGCTCATCACGCGGAAGTTCAGCTCGATGTCGCGGTGCTTCTCGACTTCGAGGATCCAGCGCGAGGTGATCCAGGCGAACGGGCAGATCGGGTCGAAGTAGAAGTCGACCTTGGTTGGCTTCGACTCAACGGTCATCGTCGTCATCTCTCCAGGTACGCGGGGTCCTCAGGACACGGGGGCGGCCGGGTGACGGCCGCACACTGCCATCCAACACGACCCGGTGCCCGGTTGTTCCCCATCGTCAGCGGGTGGCCACCCATGATTGGATGCTCGTAGATGGAAACCGAAACCGATACCACTGACCAGAGGTGCCCGTGCCCGCCCCGAATCTGACCCGAGACCAAGCCAAGCAGCGTGCCGACCTGCTCGACGTCGAGTCCTACGACATCGAACTGGACCTCACCGACGGCCGCGGCGGTCCCGGGGAGAAGACCTTCGTCTCGAAGACCACCATCCGGTTCTCGAGCGCCCGGGCCGGGGAGCGGTCCTGGGTGGACGTGGTCGCCGAAGGAGTCCGGTCCGCCACGCTCAACGGCACCGAGCTGGACGTCAGCGCGTACGTCGAGGACGACGGCATCGCGCTGCCCGGCCTCGCCGAGAGCAACGAACTCGTGGTCACCGCCGACTGCCGGTACATGAACACCGGCGAGGGACTGCACCGGTTCGTCGACCCGGTCGACGACGGCGTCTACCTGTACACGCAGTTCGAAACCGCCGACGCGAAGCGGATGTTCGCCTGCTTCGACCAGCCCGACCTCAAGTCGGTCTACCGGCTGACGGTGACCGCGCCGAAGGACTGGAAGGTCATCTCGAACGCGCTCGTCGAATCGGCAGGGGACACCCCGGAAGGCGCCGTGCGGACGGTGTTCAAGGTGTCCGAGCGGATCTCGACGTACCTGGTCGCGCTGATCGCCGGGCCGTACGCCGAATGGCGGGACGAGTTCTCCGACGAGCACCGCACCATCCCGCTGGGCATCTACTGCCGGGCGTCGCTGGCCGAGCACATGGACGCGGACAAGCTGTTCGTCGAGACCAAGCAGGGTTTCGCCTTCTACCACGAGAAGTTCGCGACGCCGTACCCGTTCTCGAAGTACGACCAGCTGTTCGTGCCGGAGTTCAACGCGGGCGCGATGGAGAACGCGGGCGCGGTGACGTTCCTGGAGGACTACGTCTTCCGCAGCCGCGTCACCCGCTACGCCTACGAGCGGCGTGCCGAAACGTTGCTGCACGAGATGGCGCACATGTGGTTCGGGGACCTGGTAACCATGCGCTGGTGGGACGACCTGTGGCTCAACGAGTCGTTCGCGACCTTCGCCAGCGTGCTCGCGCAGGCCGAGGCGACCGAGTACACCAACGCGTGGACGAGCTTCGCGAACATCGAGAAGTCGTGGGCCTACCGGCAGGACCAGCTGCCCTCGACGCACCCGATCGCCGCGGACATCGTCGATCTGCACGCCGTCGAGGTGAACTTCGACGGGATCACCTACGCCAAGGGCGCGAGCGTGCTCAAGCAGCTCGTCGCCTACGTCGGCCAGGAACACTTCCTGGAGGGGCTGAAGGTCTACTTCGGCAAGCACGCCTGGGGCAACGCGACACTGGCGGATCTGCTGGGCGCGCTGGAGGAGGCGTCCGGGCGCGACCTGTCGTGGTGGAGCGCGCAGTGGCTGGAGACCACCGGGCTGAACTCGCTGAGCCCGCGCTACGAGGTCGGCGCGGACGGCACGTTCAGCTCGTTCGCGGTCGTGCAGACCGGGGCGAAGCCGGGCGCCGGTGAGCTGCGCACGCACCGCGTCGCGGTCGGCGTGTACGACGAGGACGGTTCCGGCCGCCTGGTGCGCTCACACCGGGTCGAGCTCGACGTCGACGGTGAACGCACCGACGTGCCGGCGCTGGTCGGGGTCCCCGCGGGCAAGCTGGTGCTGGTCAACGACGACGACCTCACCTACTGCCGGATGCGGCTCGACCCGGCGTCGCTGACCACCTTGATCGACCGGATCGCCGACATCACCGACCCGCTCCCCCGCACGCTGTGCTGGTCGGCGGCGTGGGAGATGACCCGCGAGGCCGAGCTCAAGGCCCGCGACTTCGTCACCCTGGTGGCGCGGGGCATCCACACCGAGTCCGAGGTCGGGGTCGTGCAGCGGCTGCTGCTGCAGGCGCAGACCGCGCTGAACTCCTACGCCGAGCAGGAATGGGCGGTCCAGAAGGGCTGGCCCGCGTTCACCACCCGGCTGCTGGAACTGGTGCGCGCGGCGGCGCCGGGCTCGGACCACCAGCTGGCGTTCGTCAACTCGCTCGCCGGTTCGGTGCTGGACGAGGAGACCCTGACGGTCATCGCGGGCTGGCTCGACGGCTCGGCGCCGCTGGACGGCCTCACCGTCGACACCGACCTGCGCTGGCGGCTGCTGCAGGCACTGGTGGCGCACGGCAAGGCGGACAAGGCCGAGATCGACGCCGAGCAGGCGCGGGACGACACCGCGGCGGGACGGCGGCAGGCCGAGCGCTCGCGCGCGCTGCGGCCGAACGCGGAGGCCAAGGCGGACGCCTGGCAGCGCGCGATCCACGACGACGAACTGCCGAACGCGGTCAGCGACTCGCTCATCTCGGGCTTCTCACACCCGGGTCAGAAGGCGCTGCTCGGTTCGTATGTGGCGAAGTACTTCGACGTCGTCGACGAGGTGTGGCAGCGGCGTTCGAGCGAGCGTGCGCAGCCGACGATCATCGGCCTGTACCCGTCGTGGGCGGTGGAACCCGCCACGGTCGAGGCGTCGGACGCCTGGCTCGCCGGCGACCATCCGGCAGCGCTGCGGCGGCTCGTCTCGGAGGGCCGCGCGGGTATCGTCCGCGCGCTGGCGGCGCGGGACTTCGACCGCTCCTGAGGGTTTTCGGCTCTGCGGCCTGCTGTGTCCCGAACGACGCGATGGGGACGTTGAACGTCCTCAACGGCGCGTTCGGGACATGGGGGCGGCGGGTCGTGTTCTCGTGCCCATGGGGCGTCTCCGCGTCCCGTGCGTGTGTCGCGGACGCAGCCGACGGGAGGGTTTAAGAAGAGGAAGGGGCGGTAGGGG